>CAZCRP010000009.1:0-24915 GCA_964501055.1 uncultured Acidimicrobiaceae bacterium | reverse complement strand
CCAACGCCGGCGGCGCCTGGGACAACGCCAAGAAGTTCATCGAGGCGGGCGCCTTCGGGGGCAAGGGCTCCGACGAGCACAAGGCGGCGGTCATCGGCGACACCGTCGGTGACCCGTTCAAGGACACCTCCGGACCCTCGATGAACATCCTCATCAAGGTGATGACGATCGTCTCACTCATCTTCGCCAGCGCGTTCATCGCCTGACGCACGGACGACCCGGACGACGGCCTCCGGCGATTGTCGGGGGCCGTCGTCGTTGCGCTACCTTCCGAAGCGGCCATGACCGTCTCCATCACCCTCGTCCGTCACGCCCGCTCAGAGGCGAACGAAGCAGAGATCTGGCAGGGACAGGGCGACTCGCCGCTGTCGGCAACCGGCCGGGAACAGGCGGCGGCGCTCGGCGCCCGCCTCGCCGGCCGGACGTTCGACCTCGTCGTGTCGTCCGACCTCATGCGGGCCCACGAGACGGCGCTGGCCTCCGGTCATGACGTCGAGGTCGACTCGAACTGGCGGGAGATGGATCTGGGGGATTGGGAGGGCCGCCGCTTCGAAGAGGTCGCCGCCACCCATCCCGACCTGCTGCAGGCGATCAGGTCCGGTGAGGCGATCCGCTTCGGTGGTGTGGGTGAGTCGATCCAGGAGTTCGAGCGACGCGCCGCCGCCGCCCTCGATGCGCTCGTGGCGAGGGTGGGCTCCGGACGGGTGCTGGTGGTGACGCACGGAGGTCTGATCGATGCCATCGCCGGCCGGCTGATCGGGAGGGTGGAGCGGCGAACGTTCCCGATCGTGACGAACACGGCGCTCACCGAGATTCGATATGAAGCCCTCGGCACCTCGCCACCCCGCTATCGGCTGCAGACCTTCAACGACGCCACCCACCTCGGCTGGGATCACGGCTTCATGGGACGCATGCGAGCCGAGGGCCGTCCGATCGTGGGGTTCCTCCGCCACGGGGTGACCTCGGCGAACAAGGCGCGGAGGATCCAGGGTCAGACCTGCTGGGGTCTCGATGACGAGGGCCACAGCCAGGCGCGGGCGTTCGCCGCCTCGTACGGGGCGGTCGATCGCATCTGGTCGAGCCCGATTCGACGAGCGATGGAGACGGCCGTCGCCCTCGCCCCGCCGACCGCCACTCCCGACGACTCCCTGATGGAGATGGGCTTCGGGAGTTGGGAGGGCACCAGCTACGACGATCTGCTCGCCAGTGGCGACGACATCGCAACGAGGGTCTTCATCGGAGGCGAGGACCTGCCCAGGGGTGGGGGGGAGACGTTCGCCGACGTCGCCAAGCGCATGCGGACATTCCTCGACCGGGTCGAGGCAGCCCCGGCGGAGCGGACGCTGGCCGTCTCCCACGGCGCCGCCATCAAGTCGCTGGTGGCTGACATCCACGGGCGGGGCGCCGACGTGAACCTGGACCTCGCCGTGAGCCACAACACGGGCATCACCCATGTGGTGCTCACCCAGGACGGCCCTTGGCTCGCCGACTGGTCAGTGGCGCCACATCTGCCCGACGGCGTCAACTGACGCGCCGGCGGAGGGAGGTGCCGCTGACTGCGGTGCCGAGGACCACCCCGGTGGTCACCACTCCGATGGCCACGAGTTGGGAAACCGACGGCTGTTCGGCGAGGAAGATCCACGCCAGGACGGCGATTTCGACCAGCATCAGATTGTTGATGACGGCCGAGGTGGCGGCGGGCAGGTGCACCAACGACCGGTTCCACAGCACGAACGCCCACGCGGTGTTGACCATTGCCAGCCAGACGATGATGAGGATCGCCTTCCCGCTCGGCCACTGCATCCCCTCCCACAGCGCGCCGACGGCGAGCAGGAGCGCAGCTCCCACCGACATCGAGACCGTGGTGACGACCAGCGGATCGACGTCGCGGCGGCGGTTGACACGGCGGCCGAGGATCGAGGCGGCCGTGTTGGAGGCGAGGCAGACGAGGGCGGCGCTCATCCCGACCACGGTGGCGCCGAGCGACCCGGTGAAGTAGAGGACCGCCCCGCCGGCCACCGCCAGCATCCCGATGAGTTGGAGAGGCCGGAGACGCTCACCGAGGACCGCCGCTGCCACGATCGCCGTCAGGAGCGGCGTGAACGACAGCACGAGGCTGGTGGTGGCGGCCGGCTGGTTGGCGATGGCGACGAACTGCGCCCCCTGGGTCAGCGCGTAGAACACGACGCCGAGGACGATCAGTTCCACCCACCGCCTCTGCGCGAGAGCACGCAGGCGGGCGGGCCCCCGCCGGCCCATCGCCACCCACAGGACGGCCGCCGCCACGACGTAGCGCATGCCGGCAAAGCCGATCGGATCGAGATCGGTGTCGTCGAGACCGATGCGGATGAGCACCCACGAACTCGACCAGAGCACCGTCACGAACACGGCCACGAGGGCGGCCCGGGTGGTGTGGTCGATCTTCATCAGGTCCTCCTCGTATCGGCGCGCGGCTGCGGCGCCGACGTCTCCCCTCGAGGCTCTTCTCCGATGAGGTGCGGACCCTCCTGACCGTCAGCCATGTCTCCGGCGGACGCGGCGGGTGTTCTGTGGCGCTCGAACCAGCCCGGGCGATCCCGGCGGACCCCTAGCCACCCTTCGGTCGACCCCGTGAGGCTACCGGCTCAGGCCAGGGCGAGCACGACGAGCGGGTAGGCGGCCACCAGCAATCCTCCCTCGAGCCGTGTGACCGTGCGACCGGTGGCCATCAGGATCCACGCTGCGAGGGCGGCGGCGATGGCGAGGCCGACACCCACGATCGACAGGGACGACCCGACCGCCGCGCCGGTGCCGGCCACCCCGACCATGCCGCCGACTGCGAGGGCGTTGAACAGGTTCGAACCGAGCAGGTTCCCCAACACCAGATCCCCTTCGCCCCGGCGGGCGGACTGCACCACCGTCACCAACTCGGGAAGGGAGGTGCCGACCGCCACCAGTGTCGCGCCGACGAAACCGTCGCTGAGCCCGGCGAGGACGGCGAGGTCGAGCGCCCCGCTCAAGAGCAACTGGGCGCCGGCCAGCGTGCCTCCTAAGCCGAGGACGGTGCGGACGGTCTCCCGCCCGAGGCGGTGGACGCCGCCGTCGACGAACTCGCTCGCCTCGGCGCCCAGCGGATCGACCGTGCCGGTGCGCATCACCGTCACGATGACCACCGCCATCGCCGCCAACAGCGCCAGCCCCTCCCAGACGGCGATGCCCCCGATCAGGGCCAGGCCGAACGCCACCGTGGCGACGATCGTGAGCGGCGCCTCCCGCCTGACCGTCTTCGAGGTCACCGCCAACGGCAGCAGGATCGCCCCCACACCCAGCAACAGGGTGAGGTTGGCGATGTTGGATCCCACGATGTTGCCCACCGCCACCGGGGCGTCGCCGGCGCGGGCGGCGAGCACGGAGACGAGCAGTTCGGGGGCGCTCGTTCCGAACCCGACGATGACCACCCCCACGGCGAGCGGGGAGATCCTCCGCAGCAGGGCGATGCGGGCGGCTCCGATCACGAACTGGTCCGCGGCATACGCCAGCAGGGCGACACCGAGCATGACGGCCACGAGAGCGGTGGTCATGAGACTCCTGCGACACCGGCACGGGAACCTCCGCGTGCAGGGCGCGATCGTACCGGCGGTCGGGGCGACGATCGCGGCGGTCCTTTGTTTTCGCGCTCCGGCTCGCCACGATGGCGGTGGCCGACACAAAGGGGAGTCGAAACCGGTGGCCCGCACCTACGTTCTGGACACGTGCGTCCTGCTCGCAGACCCGCACTCACCCCTTCGCTTCGACGAGCACGACGTGGTTCTGCCACTCGTCGTGGTGGAGGAACTCGACCGCAAGAAGACCCGGATGGACGAGGTGGGCACCAACGCCCGGATGGCGATCCGCCTCCTCGAGGAGCTGGGAGCTTCCGAGCCGGGAGGGCTCCGCCAACCGGTCACGCTCGCCTCCGGAGGGCGTCTCCGGATCGAGTTGAACGGCGTCGCCACCGACCGGCTGCCGGTGGTCTTCGATCCCACCACCCCCGATCACCGCATTCTCGCCACGTGCCTCAACCTCGCCGAGACCGAACCCGAGACGGTGCTGGTCACCAAGGACGCCTCGCTCCGCATCAAGGGCGCCCAGCTGGGGGTGGAGGTCGAGGACTATCGGGGGGACACGGTCCAAGTCGACGAGCTGGCTCGGGGGATCCACGAGGTGGCGACCACGGGCGACGTCATCGACAGGTTGTTCGACGAGGGGAAGCTCGAGCTGCCCGAGGTGCGGGCGGTGCCCAACGAGCACGTCGTCCTCCGGGCGGGGGTGTCCCGCTCGGCGATCACCCGGGTCATCGAGAGTGAGCCGCACGTCGTGGTCGAGCGCGCCCCTCTCAACCCGAGAGCCTTCGGCGTCGAACCGAAGAACCTCGGCCAGACGGTGGCCCTCAACCATCTGCTCGACCCCGACGTGCCGGCGGTGTCCTTGATGGGCATGGCCGGCTCCGGCAAGACATTCCTGGCGCTGGCCGCCGCCCTCGAGCAGGTGCTCGAATTGGGCCGCTACCGGCGGGTCTCGGTCTACCGGCCCATGGTGGCCGTCGGGCGCCAGGAGATGGGATACCTGCCCGGCGACGTCGACGAGAAGCTGTCGCCGTGGATGGCGGCGGTCTACGACAACCTCCACGCCCTCTTCTCCGACGCGGGGGTGGAAGGGGCGAGGGCGGCGATCGAGGAGCTGCTGGCGCGCGGGGAGTTGGAGTTGGCGGCGGTGACCTATCTGCGGGGCCGTTCGATCACCGGGGAGTTCGTCATCATCGACGAGGCGCAGAATCTCGAGTTGTCGACGCTCAAGGTGATCATGACCCGGATGGGCAAGGACTCGAAGCTCGTGTTCTGCGGTGACCTGACCCAGGTCGACAACCCCTACATCTCACCCTACGGCGGGATGGCGGCGCTGATCGAGAAGTTCCGTGGCTCGCCGCTGTTCGGTCACGTCATCCTGGAACGGTCGATCCGCAGCCCGTTGGCGGAGATGGCGGCCAGAGTGCTGTGACCAGCTCACACCGTGAGCGTGCCGTGGAAATCGGGCCCGCCGACGTGACGTCCGTCCTGGTACACGGCGGTGATCCGGTCCCGGTAGTCGGTGAAGTCGAGCGGGTCGCCCTCGATCACGACGAAGTCGGCGCGCTTGCCCACTTCGAGCGTCCCGACGTCGTCCGCCACCCGCACGAGGTCGGCGGCGCCGGCCGTCGCCGACACGAGGACGTCGGTTGGTGACATCCCCAGTTCCTGCATGAGCAGGAACTCGCCCAGGTTGGTGCCGTGCGGGGACACCGGCGAGTCGGTCCCGAAGGCGATCTTGACGCCGGCTTCGATCGCCAGCCGCACCGACTCCCGGTGGACGTCCACCACTTCCGCCGCCTTGCGCAGCGCCCAGTCCGGGAGGGTGTAGCCGAGGTCGGCGGCGGCGAGCACTCCGCGTGGCGCCATCAGCGTCGGGACGAGCCACGTCCCTTTTTCCTTCATGCGATCGACGGTCTCCTCGTCGAGGAAGATCCCGTGTTCGATCGAGGCGATGCCCGCTTCGACCGCGTTGCGGATGCCTTGTGTGGCTTGGGCGTGGGCGAGCACATGGACGCCGGCGGCGTTCGCCTCCTCGACCAGGACCGCCAGCTCTGCGGGGCTCAGGTGGGGACGGGTCGGATCGGAGCGGGGGGACATCACGCCCCCCGACGTGGCCACCTTGATGTTGTCGGCTCCGGCCCGGATGATCTCGCGCACGACGCGCCGCATGTCGTGAGGGGAGTCGACGATGCTGCGGGGGATCCCGGGATCGTTGCTGAACAGCCGTGTCTCGAAGCCGCTCGGCAACCAGCCGTCACCGTGTCCTCCCGACTGGGAGATCATCGTGACCGAGATCCGCAGCCTTGGCCCCCGCACCAGGCCCTCCTCGACCGCCACCTTGACGCCCAGTCCCACCCCGCCCGCGTCGCGAGCGGTGGTGATCCCCGTGTCGAGCGTGGTGGCGAGGTTGTGGGCCGCTTCGAAGTATTTGACGGCGAACGGGCGCTTCAGATCCGACAGGAAGTCGACGTGGCGGAATCCGATGTGGACGTGGCAGTCGATGAAGCCGGGTGTGATCGATCTCCCGCCCACGTCGATCTGCTCGTCGCCGTCCAGCTCCGTGCCGACCGCCACGATGCGGCCATCCTCGATCGCCAGTTCCCCTGGTTGGAACGGAGAACCCGTCCCGTCGAAGATGTCACCGCCCCGTACCACTGTCCGCATGCGTGTCCTTGGTCGCCTGCGCGCCATTTGACCACGATCGGCGGCCCGCCCGTTTGGTTAGGGTCCGCGGCCACGAGGAAGGAAGGTCGGGATGAAGCTGGGTCTGATGCCGGGGTACTGGGGGGCGGGTCCCCCGGCTGGTGTCGACGAGCAGATCGCGCTCGCCGAGGAACTCGGGTTCGACTCGGTCTGGACTGCCGAGGCATACGGCTCTGATGCGCTCACGCCGCTGGCGTGGTGGGGGTCGCAGACCAGCCGCATCAAGCTGGGGACGGGGATCATGCAGATGTCGGCGCGCACCCCGGCCGCCACCGCCATGGCGGCGATGACGCTCGATCACCTGTCCGACGGCAGGTTCATCCTCGGGTTGGGCGTGTCGGGGCCGCAGGTGGTGGAGGGCTGGTACGGGATGCCATACCCCAAGCCGCTTGCCCGCACCAGGGAGTACTTCGAGATCGTCCGCTCCATCGTGGCGCGAGAGGACCGGGTCACCTTCGCCGGCAAGCACTACCCGCTGCCGTATCCCGGCGGGACGGGGCTCGGCAAGCCGTTGAAGTCGACGCTCCACCCCCGGCGGCCACAGCTCCCGATGTACCTCGCCGCCGAGGGTCCGAGGAACGTGGCGCTGGCGGCCGAGATCGCCGACGGCTGGATACCGTTCTGGTTCTCGCCCAAAGCCGACGAGTTCTACCGGGACGCCCTCGCCGAGGGCTTCGGCCGCCCCGGCGCCCGTCACAGCCTCGACACGTTCGAAGTCGTCAGCCCCACGCCCATCGTCATCCACCCCGACCCGGAGGTGGCAGCCGGCCTGGTGCGGCCGGTGCTCGCCCTCTACGTGGGAGGGATGGGAGCGAAGGACGTCAACTTCCACTACGAGGTGCTGGCGCGGATCGGGTGGCGGAGTGTGTGCGAACGGGTGCAGGAGCTGTTCTTGGAGGGCCGCAAGGACGAGGCGCAGGCCGCCATCCCGCTGGAGATGGTGGAAGACGTCGCCCTGATCGGTCCCCCTGAGAAGATCGCGCGTGAGCTTCCCCGCTGGAGGGAGACGGTCGTGACCACCCTCGCCATCCAAGGCCCCCCCGACCTCCTGCGCGCCGCCGCCGACCTGGTTTTTTAGCGGGGCAGCGCGTCAGATCCGACGCGCCGCGCAGACGAGAACGCGGTTCGCGCGTTTCGGATCCTCGTCAGACGGGTAGAGGCTCGTGAACAAGAGGAGTCAGCATGCAATCCAACTCAGATTCCGCCGCCCGCATCCGCGCAGCCGAAAAGCGCGTGAAGAAGGCGCGCAAGGCCCTCGAAAAGGCCGAATCCGGTCTCAAGACAGCCGAGCGGGTGGCCGACAAGGTCGGCACGCAGTCACACCCCGTCATGCGGGCGGTAGTTCTCGCCTCACTGCTCGGACTCTTCGGCTTCGTGGTGCTCGCCCTCAAGGGCAGCGACTGAACGAACCCGGCCGCACGAACCCCGGCCGCTTGGGGTCGCCCCGCCACGCGATTTGGTCTGCGTCGCGCGTCAGTTCTGACGCGCTGCCCCGCTAAGAACGCGACTGGAGCAGGGCGACGGGGACTTCGACGAGTTTGGCGCGGAGGTATTCGCCTAGGCCCTTGGCCTGGGGATCGACCCGCAGCGTGCTCGCCACCCCGTCGTCGAGGAGGCGGTGGATGACGAAGTTCATCGCCCGCAGGCGCGGGAAGTCGAACCGCTCCACCTCCAACGACGCGACGTCCGGCAGCAACTCGCGAAGCCGCTCCACCGTCAGGTAGGCGTACAGCCAGCCGTACGCCTCGTCGCTGCGCGCGAACACGCCCAGATTGGCGTTCCCGCCCTTGTCGCCGGACCGTGCTCCCACGACCATGCCGAGGGCAATCAGCGTCGTCTCGCCATCGGGAGGCGGCGGTGGGTCCACCCGCGGCACCGACGCCTCCCGCCCCTCGCCCGGGTCCGTCTCCGGCACCCGGTACTCCTCTCCGTCCAAGTGGACCACCGGCGTCACCTCGGCGCGGGGGATGGTGGTGGGCCAGAAGACCGCATACGGTTTGGCGGGTCCCGGCGGCCACACTCCGAACAGGCCCGGGATCGAGGCCAGCGCGATCGATGCCAGCGCGTTCGACCACTCCCTTCCCACCTTCGACTCGTCCGGGTCCTGGACCGCGATCTCGACATAGGAGATGGCCGCCGCGTTGGAGTCGGGATCCGGCACGCCGCCCCCGATCAGCGTCGTCCTGGTGACGGCGATCTGGTCGCGAGGGACCGGCGAGACGGCCCACACCTGTCGTTCCAGCAGGCGCATCTTGGCGAGGTCGTCGGTGCCGGTCAGCCCGATCATCAACGAGTTCCTGAACCCGGCCGGATACGCGGCGGACACCTTCAGCGTCGCCGGAGGCGGCTCGCCGCGTATCCCGCTCAGCCGCACCCGATCGGGGCCCTCCCGGGTGATCGAGATCGAGTCGAACCGCACCGTGACATCGGGGTTGTGATAGCGCGGGCCTCCGATCTCGTACAGCAGCTGACTGGTGACGGTCCCGATCGAGACCTCGCCGCCGCTGTCGGGCGGTTTGCCGATCACGCACGACCCGTCCTCGGCCACCTCGGCCCACGGGAATCCGGGCAGCACCATCTCCTCGATCTCCGAGAAGAACGAGTAGTTGCCCCCCGTGGCCTGTGAGCCGCACTCGATGACATGGCCGGCGACCACGGCTCCGGCGAGTCGATCCCAGTCGTGGCGATCCCAGCCGTGCCGCCAGATGGCCGGTCCGACTGCCAGGGCGGCATCCGTCGTCCGTCCCGTCACGACGATGTCGGCTCCCCGGTCGAGCGCCTCGGCGATGCTCCAACCTCCGATGTAGGCGTTGGCCACCACCACCGGTCGATCGCCCAGCGGCTCCCCGGAGTCGAGGTTTGCGAAGTCGTGTCCGGCGGCGACGAGCTCGGGCAGGCGGGGAGCGAGGTCGTCGCCGGTGACCGCCGCCACCCGCGGATTCAGTCCGAGCCGGGCGGCGGACTCTTCGACCGCGGCGGCACATCCGAGCGGGTCGAGCCCGCCTGCATTGACCACGACCTTGATCTGGCGGGAGAGGATCTCGTCGAGGACTTCGCTCACGTGCGTCACGAACGTCCGCCCGTAGCCGCCATCCGCCCGCTTCATCCGCGTCCGCGCCAGAATGAGCATGGTGAGTTCCGCCAGCCAGTCGCCGGTCAGCACCTCCACCAACGGATCGGCGAGCATCTCGCGCATGGCCGTCGGCCGGTCGCCGAACAGCCCCGAGATGTTGCCGATTCGGATCGGATCCGCCATCGGGGGCAGTGTGCCACCGGGAGGATCCGCCTGCCGAGACAGCCGATCGAAAGGAGCGCCATGACCGATCCCATTGCCGACCGTCCCTACATGCCCGACGGGTACGGGGTACCCGAGGCCATCGATGGCGTGCTGGCCTGGGAGCGGGTGGAGCGGGCGCTGGTCGAGTCGTTGCACTACTGGGCGGTCACCACCCGTCCCGACGGCCGCCCGCACGCCATTCCCCGCTGGGGGGTCTGGAACCGCAACTCCTTCTGGTACGACGGGTCACCCGACACCGTCCATGTCCGCAATCTGCGGCAGCGGCCCGCCATGGTCCTCCATCTCGAGTCGGGGGCGCAGGCGGTGGTGCTGGAAGGGACGGCGGCGCCCAGCGCCCCAGTGGACGCGGAACTCGGCCGGACCCTGTCGGATATGTTCGGGGTGAAGTACGGACCCCTCGGCTACGCCCCCGAGCCTGACGTGTGGAGCGGCCCCGACGCCGGTGGGCTCGTGGTGTTCCGACCGCACAAGGCACTCGCCTGGTTCGACTTCCCCAACGACGTCACCAGGTTCAAGTTCGTCTGACGCGACTCACAGGTCGACACGATTCCCGATTCCAGCCGCCAAGGCTCGGTCGTATGCGAGACGTGCCGCGACGACGTCCTCCATGGCATGGCCGACGGACACCCACACTGTCACCTGCTCGTCGCTGGTGCGTCCCGGATGCCGGCCGAGCAGGATGTCGCCGAGTTCGACGACCTCAGCCGGCCGCATGCCCTGTACCTCCGGTGGCCCGTTCGGGGGCGGGGACGAGACGGCGGTGCGGGTCTGCACCACGACGAGGGCGCCGGCGACGAGCGGCTCCGGTATCTCCCGGTGGATCCCCACCGACGAGAGGTGAGACCCGGAGAAACTGCCAGCGTGGAAGAGGGGACCAGGGGCATCCGTCGTGCACGCGACCACGTCGGCGCCTGCGACGGCGGTGTCGAAGTCCTCGAAGACGACGACGTTCCCAACGGTCTCGGCGAGCTTGCGGGCGCGTGCCGGGGTTCGGTTGACGAGGCGAATCTCCGACCATGGCCGCACGGAGGCGAACGCGGCAAGATGGCCGGCTCCCTGGACGCCCGCTCCCACGACGGTGAGCACTCGGGCGCCGGCCGGGGCCAGCTGGTCACAGGCGAGGGCGGCGGAAGCGGACGTCCGCAGCTCGGTGATGACCTCCCCGTCCATCAGCGCCAGCGGCACGCCGCGGCGCTCGTCGAACAGCGCCACCACGGCGAGATGGGTGGGGAGATCGAGGGCATCGTTGCCGGGGAACACCGCCACGAGCTTCGCACCGAGGCCGGTCCCCGCCACGTAGCCGGGCATGGCGGCCAGGAACCCGGCCGGAGCGTCAGCCTTGATGCGGGCGGGAACGTCCGCCCGGCCTTCGCTGACCGCCCGGTAGCCGAGGGCCAGCGCTGCTCGGAGTTCGACCGGATCGAGCACCTGGCGCAGATCGCGACCTGTCAGCAACAGCATCCGACCGACCCTATGCCAGTCGGGCGGGGCTCCGAGCCAATCGAACGGGGGAGGACGGTACGCTCGCCGAGTGACAGCCCTCACCATCGTCACCGGTGGCTCGAGCGGGATCGGCGCCCACCTCGCCCAACAGGCGGCGGCAGACGGCCACGACGTGCTCGTCGTCTCTCGCACGCCGGGAGCGGCGGGGCGCCACCTGGCGGTCGACCTGACCGATCCAGCCGGGTGGGAACGGGTGGCCGCCGGGTTCGACGAGGCACTGGCCGGCGTCGACCGGGCGGAGCTGTATCACGCGGCCGGCACTCTCCCCCCGATCGGATTTGCCGGCGAGGTCGACCGCGTCGCGTACGCCCGCAACGTCGTGCTCAACGCCGCCGTCCCCGCCATCGTCGGCGATGCCTTCCTGCGCGCCGTTGCCCGCCGGGGGATCTCCGCCATCCTCGTCATGATCACCTCGGGGGCAGCCCGCACCCCGTATCCCGGCTGGTCGGGCTACTGCGCCGGCAAGGCGGCAGTGGACCAGTGGACTCGCACAGTGGGAGTGGAACAGGAGCGTCGCGGTGGTGCCAAGGTGGTGGCGATCGCCCCCGGAGTGGTCGACACACCGATGCAGGCGGAGATCCGCGCCACCGACCGCCGGGACTTCCCCGACGTCGAGCGGTTCATCGGCTTGCACGACAGCGGGAGGCTGGGCGATCCGGAGGACGTCGCCCGCAGGATCCGGTCGGTGGCGGGCGGGCTCGACAACGGCTCTGTCGTCGACCTGCGTGACCTCTAGTCTCGACTCGTCGAAGGAGCATCCCGTGCCCGCCTACATCGTCTCCTACGTCCGCACCCCGATCGGCCGCTACGGCGGGGCACTCGCCTCGGTGCGGGCAGATGATCTCGCCGCCATCCCCCTCGCCACGCTGCTGGCGCGCCATCCCGGTCTCGAGGTCGACGACGTCATCCTCGGCGCCACCAACCAGGCCGGGGAGGACAACCGCAACGTCGGCCGCATGGCGGCGCTGCTGGCGGGACTTCCCGACACCGTGCCCGGCAGCACCGTCAACCGGCTGTGCGGCTCCGGCATGGACGCAGTGGCCACCGCCGCCCGGCTCGTGACCGCAGGTGACGCCGACGTGGTGATCGCCGGAGGCGTCGAGTCGATGTCGCGGGCCCCGTTCGTCGTGCCCAAGGCGGAGCGCGCCTATCCCACGACGGCCGACATCGTCTCGACGACGCTCGGCTGGCGCCTCGTCAACCCTCGCATGGAGGAGATGGGACACACCGATCCGCTTGGGGTCACCGCCGAGAACGTCGCCCGCGAGTTCGACATCTCCCGCACCGATCAGGATGCGTTCGCGGTTCGATCCCAAGAGCGGGCGGCGGAGGCGATGAAGAATGGGCGGCTGCAGGCGGAGATCACCGCGGTGACGATCCCCCAGCGGCGAGGACAGGATGACATCGTCGAAGTCGACGAGCATCCGCGGCCTGGCACGACCGTCGAGGCGCTCGCCGAGTTGCGCCCCGCCTTCGAACGCGACGGCACGGTCACCGCCGGCAACTCCTCGGGTATCAACGATGGGGCGGCGGCGCTCGTGATCGCGTCGGAGGCCGGTGTGGCCCGTCACGGCCTCGAGCCGATCGCACGGATCGTCGGGGCGGCCACCGCCGGGGTCCCACCGCGGATCATGGGGATCGGACCGGTGCCGGCCACCGGCAAGCTGTTCGATCGCATCGGATGGGACATGGCTTCGGTCGACGTCGTGGAGTTGAACGAGGCGTTCGCCAGTCAATCGCTCGCCTCTCTTCGTCAACTCGGACTGGCGGACGATGCCGAGCACGTCAACCCCAACGGAGGGGCGATCGCCCTCGGCCATCCGACCGGGATGTCCGGCGCCCGCCTCACAGGCACCGCCGCACTCGAACTCGTGAGGCGCGAGAGTCGCCGGGCGCTCGCCACGATGTGTATCGGCGTGGGCCAGGGCATCGCGATCGCGCTCGAGCGGGTCTGAGGGAGGAGCAGTGGAACTCGACGGGAAGGTGGTCGTCGTCACCGGGGGAGGCAAGGGCATCGGCGAAGGACTCGTGCGGCGCTTCGTGGCCGAGGGGGCCAGGGTGTTGGCGGCCGATGTCGACGCGGATTCGGTCGCCGGGGTGGCCGAGGACACCGGGTGCCTCGCCGCCAGGGCCGACGTGGCCGTCGCAGCCGACCTCCTGGCTCTGGTCGAGCGGGCGGAGACCGAACTCGGTCCGATCGATCTGTTCTGCTCCAACGCCGGGATCGGGCCCTCGGGTGGGGTGGAGATGGCCGATGAACTCTGGCAGAAGACCTGGGAGATCAACACGATGGCCCACGTCTACGCCGCCAGAGCGTGTCTCCCCGGGATGCTCGCCCGCGGCGAGGGCTACCTGCTGCAGACGGTGTCTGCGGCCGGCCTGCTCACCAACCTCGGCGCGGCCGCCTACTCGGTGACGAAGCACGCCGCGCTGGGACTCGCCGAGTGGCTGTCGGTGACATACGGCGACCGGGGGATCAAGGTCTCGGCGCTGTGCCCGCAGTTCGTCCAGACCGACCTGCTCAGGGACCTCGCCGACGACCCGGCCGTGGCGCAGTGGGTGAAGGGTGCCACGATCGGGGTGGACGACGTGGCCGAGGCCGTCGTGCGCGGGCTGGCGGAGGAGAAGTTCCTGATCCTCCCGCATCCCGAGGTCGAGACCTTTTTCCAGCGCAAGGCCGGCGACTACGACCGCTGGCTCGCCGGCATGCGGAAGTTGCAGGCGTCCCTCGGCCTCGAGATCTGACGCAGGGATCCGGTACTGTCGACGGCATGAGGCTCCAGCCGATCGTGTACACCACGGACATGCCGGCCGCCGTCCGCTGGTGGTCGGTGATCCTCGATGTCGAGCCGGGGTTTGCCTCCGACATGTGGACGAGCTTCGACGTGGGGGGAGCGGTGCTCGCGCTCCACGGCACCGCCGGCCTGCCGGATGCAAGCCGCTGCGAGATGTCACTCATCAGCGAAGTGCCGCTGGAGGTGGCGGTTGGACGGCTCGCCGAACACGGGCTGCATCCGGTGAGCGACATCGTCGAACAGGACTTCGGCCGCCAGGTGGCGTACCGCGACCCGGATGGCAATACCGTCCAGATCAACGAACACAGGAGCTGACCGATGTGCCGGTCCATCCGTACCCTGCACAACTTCGACCCCCCGGCGAGCGACGAGGAGGTGCACGCGGCTGCGCTCCAGTATGTGAGGAAGATCTCCGGCTCACGGGAGCCGTCGCACGCCAATCGGGTCGCCTTCGACGCCGCGGTGGCCACGATCACCGCGGTCACCAGGGAACTGGTCGACTCGCTCGTGACCGCCGCCCCTCCCAAGAACCGTGAGGTGGAGGCGGCCAAGGCCAGGCAGCGCGCGGCCGACCGCTACCGCTGAAGCCCGCGGTGCGGATCGCCACCTGGAACGTCAACTCGCTGCCGGCGCGGCTCGAACGGTTGCTCGTGTTCCTGGACGAGCATCGCCCGGATGTGATGCTTCTGCAGGAGACCAAGGTGGCGCCGAACGTGTTCCCGCACCTTCCGATCAGAGCCGCCGGTTACGACGCCGTGGACCACTCGGGAGGCCGGTGGGAGGGAGTTGCGATCCTCGTCCGGAACGGATCGACTGTCACCGACGTCGTCGCCGGCCTCCCCGGTGAGCCAGACTCGCGCCAGGCGCGCTGGCTGGAGGCGTCGGTCGACGGCATCCGGTTCGCGAGCGTGTACGTGCCCAACGGCCGGGCCGTCGGCACTCCGGCCTTCTCGGACAAGCTGCGCTTCCTCGAGCTGATGGCGACGCGGGCCTCCCGACTGGGCGGGCGAGCGGTGATCGGGGGCGACATGAACGTGTGCCCGACAGATCTCGACGTGTGGGATCCCGCCCAGGTCCACGGCGCCACCCACGTCACCGACGAAGAGCGATCCCGTCTCGCGGCAGTCGTGACTGCCGGGTATGTCGACGCGTTCCGTCGCCTCCATCCACGCGAGCCGGGTTTCAGCTGGTGGGATTACCGCGCCGGGCACTTCCACAAGGGATACGGGCTCCGCATCGACCTGATCCTGGTGTCCGATGCCCTGGCTCCCCGGCTGGCGGGCGCCCGCATCGAGCGCGACTACCGCAAGCCGACCAAGGTCCCCGGGACCAAGCCTTCCGATCACGCCCCGCTGGTCGTCGATCTGGCGGGCGGTTGATCCAGAACCGGTTGGACGGGCTCAGCCTTCGATCGTGATCGATCCGCTCATGTCGGGGTGGATCTGGCAGACGAATGCGAATGTGCCCGCCTGCTCGAAGGTGAAGCTGAACGTGTCCCCTCCGCTCAGGACTCCGGAGTGGAACACGCCATCGGTGGATGTCCAGGTGTGGCCGACCGAGTCGGTGTTCACGACCGACACGGTGTCGCCCACCACCCCCGACTCGTCTCCCGAGAACCGGAAGGCGGCGATCGTGATCTGCAGCGTGGGAGTGGGTGCGGCCACGGTCGTCGTGGTGTCGGCGACCGTCGTCGTCGTGTCCTCGACCGTGGTCGTCGTGAGGGTCGTGGTGGTGGTTGTCTCCGGGGCGGTGGTGGTTGTCTCGGGCAGGGTGACCTGTTCCGACGTGCTGCAGGCCGCCAGCACCAGCACGACGAGGAGCGTGACGCGTCTCATCGCAGGAACCGTACCCGATGCCTCCACGTGCGGCCGTGCCCGGAGGAGCACGGAACGAAGGACACCTCTGCACGCGAGGCTGCTCGCCGCTGGTCGGCGGTCAGTCCTGCTTCGTTCGCCCGCGCGACCGCTGGGTTCGCTTCCACTCCCGCACCCGCTCGAGGGCCGCGGGGCCGTCCACGTCGGCCGCCGATCGCGGGGTGTCGTCGGAGAACGGGCCGGCGGCGCGTTCCCACCCCGGCGGCCGGACCGCGAAGCGCTTCGCCAGCAGTGCGATGAAGATCTTCGCCTTCTCGTCCCCGAACCCGGGGAGGGCGCGCAGCCGATCGTAGAGGTGGTCGCCGTCCACGGCTTCTGACCAGACCGACTCCGGTCGGGCGTCATAGCGGTCGACGACGGCCTCGCACAATGAGTGGATCCTCCTCGCCATCGCCGCCGGGTATCGATGGATGGCCGGCTTGGCGCAGCACACGGCCACCAACTCCTCGACGTCCATGAGGGCGATGCGCCGGGCGTCGAGATGTCCAAGCCTGTCGCGCAGCGTCGCCGGGCCCCGAAAGGCCCACGCCATCGGCACCTGCTGGTCGAGCAGCATGCCGATGAGCAGCGCCAGACCGTCGTCGGCGAGGAGGCGGTCCGCCTCGTCGTCGCCCGTGATGGGGAAGGTGCCGTCCATCAGGCGCAGTCGATGCACCGCCCGGGAGTCTCCGAGGCGAGGCGGATCGGTTTCGTCGTCCAGCAGCTCTGGCACACGAAGGTCTCCACGCTGCGGACCCTGGACGGCTCGGACGGGCGGCGCGCCACCCGCCGGGTCGAACCCCGAGGAGGCGGCGCCGACCGCGGCGACGGCTTGCGTCGGGTCACGAAGTGTCTGGTGGGATCGTGCTCCTTCTCGGCCGCCCACCACAGGGCATCGAGGGTCCAGAGGTCGGTCTCGAGTTCGGCTGCCACGAGCAGCAGTACGTCGTTGACGGCCACATACGTCTCGCCTGTGCTGAGATGCGCAGTTTCCGCCGGCCACAGCCCGAGCCGTCGCATCGCCCCTTCGGAGATGGCGTTCCAGACGCCGTGCTCGGCGGGAGCGGTCACGAGGAGAATCGGCGACCAGACCGCCTGGTCGAACTCCGGGGTCTCCCCGAGGCCGTCGATGCGTCGGGCCAGAGGGACGCGGTCGTCGAGCAGCTCGGAGATCAGCTGCCGTACGACCGGGAGGTGGCGCACGAGGGCTTCGGTGCGACGGTGCAGGCCCCACCAGTGGCGGTTGTGCTCGAAGGTCAGGAAGTCACTGAGGTCGGACTCGGTCAGGGTGGCCGGCTCGGAGAACACGGGGCCGAACCGGGCGAGGACGGAGTCTCGGTCCCTGATCATCTGCACCACGTCGTTGTGGCTCCCGGCTCGAAGCAGGCGGCGCAGATAGGGGATGGGGTCGAGGGTGACGTTCATACGGGCGGCGCAAGAATACGCCGCCCGTACGAGCCGGTTTGCGGTGAGGTCAGAGGGCGCGGCCTCGTCTGCCCTGGAGGGCGCCGACGACGAAGAGCACCAAGGCGATGATGAGCACCCACCGGAGTGCTTCTACTGCCAGCCCGACCCCTCCGAGGAGGAGGGCGAGGATGATGAGGACAATTGCGAGATTCATGGGGTTCCTTTCAGTGATCAGAGTTCGGTTCAGGTCTGCGACGTGTCGGTCTGCTCGACGACATGGCCGCCGTCCCTGGACACGACAGTCTCGGTGCGAGTGCTTCGGAACTTGCCCTCGAACAGGCCGAACAGCGTTGCCACCCCGCCGGCTGCCATCAATATGAGGCCGACCATGTCGAGGTCGACGCCCGAGGCTTCGACGGTCACGGCGTAGCGCAGGACCGCGCCGATGGCGAGGAGTGCGATTCCGAGTGCTGTCATCGGTTTCTTCCTTTCGTTCCGAGCTTCCATACCCCGTTGCGGCGGGCACCAAACTTGCCGGGCGCCGAAGAGGCCCGCGGGGTGCGCTCAGCTCCTCATGGCGGACCATCCGCTCCAGCCGTGCACCTCGATCCTCACCCACGGCCCGGCGGGCGGATCGGAGGCGTATTGCGCGTGGGCGCGATGCAGATGGGCGGCCTCGGGGGGCGGCGTGTGGTGGATCGAGGCGATCCCGTCGGCGCGAACCCACCACAGCTGGTTCCAGTCGTCGGAGCGGAAGTCGAACAGGACCGACACCCGCGGTTCGGCGGTGATGTTGTCGAGCCTGCGCAGCCGCCGCCCCGACTTCGGCTTGTGATCGACCGCGAACACGATGACGTCGTCGACGACGACATGGACGATCGGCACCAGATGTGGGGTGCCGTCGGCGCCCACCGTGGCGAGAACGGCGAAACGCGTGGAGGCGGCCCGCGAACGCCAGTCGCCGCTCAGAGTGCCCGCAGCTCCCGGCGCAGGATCTTGCCTGACGCCGACTTGGGGATGGCCTCGATGAACTCGATCTGACGCACCCGCTTGTACGAGGCGACATGCTCGGAGACGAATGCCTCCAACTCGTCTGCGCCGACATCGGCGCCGGGGGCGAGGACGACGAACGCCTTCGGGATCTCACCCGCTTCGTCGTCGGGCACACCGATCACCGCTGCGTCGACCACCGCCGGATGGGTGAGCAGCACGCCCTCCAGCTCGGCCGGGGGCACCTGGAAGCCCTTGTACTTGATGAGCTCCTTCAGGCGATCGACGATGTAGAGGAAGCCGTCCTCGTCGAAGTGGCCGATGTCGCCGGTGTGCAGCCAGCCGTCGGCATCGATCGTGGCCGCGGTGGCTGCAGGATTGTTCAGGTAGCCCTTCATGACCTGCGGGCCCCTGATCCACACCTCCCCATCCGCACCGACCGGGAGGTCTTCGCCGCTGGCCGGGTCGAGGATGCGGGTTTCGGTGTTGGAAATCGTCTTGCCCACCGATGCAGGGTTGTACAGACCCTCGGGGGTGGAGTGGGTGACGGGACTCAGCTCGGTCATCCCGTAGCCCTGCACCACCTTCACGCCCAGACGTTGGCGCACCTCGTCGGCGAGGTCACCGGACAAGGGGGCCGCACCGGAGAAGATCAATCGGAGCGAGGACAGGTCGAACTCGTCGACCAGCGGGTGTTTGGCGAGCGCCAGCACGATCGGTGGGACGAGATAGGCCAGAGTGATCCGGTGGTCCTGCAGGATGCGCAGGAATTCGGGAAGATCGAACCGGGGCATCGTGACCACGGTTCCGCCCCGATAGATGACGTTGTTCATCAGCACCTGCATGCCGTAGATGTGGAAGAACGGCAGCACCGCCACCACCCGCTCCTCACCCGGGCTGACGTGCATCACGTGGTACACCTGGGCCAGGTTGGCGGCCAGATTCCGGTGCGTGAGCATCACGCCCTTGGGGAGCCCCGTCGTGCCGGACGAGTAGGGGAGCACCACCACGTCGTCGGCCGCATCGATCTCGGCGTGGCCCTGATAGGGCGGCGCCTGCAACAGGTCGGCGAAGGGGACGTGTGCCTCCGTCTCTCCCACGACCACGATCGTGCGGACACCGGTCCCGGCGACGGCCTTCTCGGCGGTGTCGACGAACATGGGGAGCGTGACGAGCAGCGAGGCGTTCGAGTCGCGCAACTGGAAGGCCACCTCCTCCACCCCGTAGGTGGGGTTGATGGTCGTGACCATCGCTCCCAGCATCGCCGGTCCGTGGAAGAGGAGGAAGTATTCGGGGATGTTGGGGAGCAGGATCCCGACGACGTCGCCCCGGCCGATGCCCATCGCTTCCAGCGCCGAGGCGACGCGGCGGGTTCCGTCGGCCAGCTGCCCGTAGGTGTAGGTCCGGCCGGTGGGGCCGTCGATCATGGCCGGGTGGTCGGCCAGTGCCTCGGCGTGGTGGAGCACGAGCGGGGTGATCGGCCCGGTGGGGATCTCCACCTCTGGCAGCTGGCTCTTGTGGATCACTGCTCTCCCTCGGTCGGACCGCCCATTCGGGCGGACGCTACTGCGCACCGCCCCGTCCGTGCAGGGCCATCGACTGCACTTCGGTCCGGATCTGTCGCTCGGACGGCGGGTCGCAGCACTGCTGCGCGGTCGGCCGGTGGTCGAGCGCACGCCCGGGGGCGGCGCCCCGCGGCCCGCGGCTTCCTCCGCTGGGGCTCCGACCTGCGGTCGTCAGCTCTTCAGGCGGTCGCGCCGTGCCTGCAGCAGTTCGGCCGCCCGCTCGATCGTGATCGATTCCGGGGAGTCGCCCTTGCGGAGCGAGGCGTTGACGTCACCGTCGGTGACATACGGCCCGTACCGGCCGCTGCGTACCGTGACCGGCTTCTTCGACACCGGGTCCTCGCCCAGCTCCCGCAGCGCCGCCGCCGCGGTCTGACCCCGGCGTCTGGGTGGCTCTGCCAGGAGCCGCATTGCCTCCTCGACGGTGAGCGTGAACAGCTGGCTCTCGGACTCCAGCGAACGCCGGTCGTCGCCCCGCTGGATGTACGGGCCATAGCGGCCGTTGAGGGCCACGATGTCGACGCCGTCGGGATCCTGGCCGACGGTGCGCGGCAGCGAGAGCAGCCGGAGTGCGTCGTCGAGGGAGAGGGAGTCGAGCTCCATCGTCTTGAGGAGGCTCGCGCGCTTGGGCTTCTCCTTCGAGTCTTCCGGGACCTCTCCGAGCTGGACGTAGGGACCGAATCTCCCCGTGCGTCCGAGCACCACCAGCCCGGTGTCGGGGTCGGTGCCGAGAATCTTGTCTCCCCGCGACTGATCGTCGATCAGCTCCGTCGCTTTCTCGATCGTCACCTCGTCCGGTGCGAGGTCCTCGGGAATCGAACCGCGGTCCTCTCCCCGCTCGACGTACGGCCCATAGCGGCCGACGCGCGCGACCACTTCCCGACCCTGATCGTCGACTCCGATCGGAATCGAGTTGACCGCCCTCGCGTCGATCTCGCCGAGCCGTTGTTCGACGATGGCGCGCAGCCCCTCCTCGCCGAGATAGAAGCGGGTGAGCCACGGCACGCGCTCTTCGTCGCCGGACGCGATCGAGTCGAGGTCGTCCTCCATGCGGGCGGTGAACGCGTAGTCGACGAGTTGCGGGAAGTTCTGCTCCAAGAGGGTGACGACGGCGAAGGCGGTGAAGGTCGGTATGAGGGTCTGGCCGCGCTTGAACACATAGCCGGCGTCCTGGATGCGGGACATGATCGAGGCGTAGGTCGACGGCCGGCCCACTCCGAGTTCCTCCAGCCGTTGCACGAGGGACGCCTCGTTGTAGCGACGGGGGGGCTGGGTCTCGTGTCCGACCGGCTCGAGATCGACCACCGCGAGTTCGTCACCGTCCTCCACCGCCGGGAGCGGTGATTCGGAGTCGTCTGCCTCCCCGGCGTCAACCGACTCGACGTACACCGCCAGGAAGCCAGGGAAATGGATGACTCGTCCCGCAGCGGAGAACTCCACGTCGCGGCCGTCGGAGGTGTGGGCTCCGAAGCGGATCGACAGCGTCTCCCCCTTGGCGTCGGGCATCTGCGACGCGAGCGTCCGCTTCCAGATCAGCTCGTACAGACGGCTCTCGTCTCCCCCCAGGTCGGCCTGAACCTGCGCCGGGGTCTTCCAGGTCTCCCCGGCGGGCCGGATGGCCTCGTGTGCCTCCTGGGCGTTCTTGGCCTTCGAGGTATAGGTGCGCGGTGAGTCGGGGACGAACTGGGACCCGAACTGGCGTGCGATCTCGGCCCGCGCCGTGGCGACCGCCGATTCGGCCATCGCCACCGAGTCGGTGCGCATGTAGGTGATGTAGCCGTTCTCGTACAGCCGCTGGGCGACCGACATCGTGCGCTGGGAGCTGAAGCGGAGCTTGCGGGCGGCTTCCTGTTGCAGGGTCGATGTCCGGAACGGGGCGTACGGGCGCCGGGTGTATGGCTTGGTCTCGGTCGACCGAACGGTGAACGACGCCGATTCGAGCGCGGTGGCGAGGGAGGCAGCCTGCTCGCCGTCGAGCACCATCACGTCGCCTCCGACCACTCCCGCCGCGTCGAAGTCGCGCCCGGTCGCCACCCGTGTGCCGTCGACCGCCACCAGCGATCCGGCGAACTGGATGGCGTCGCCGGGCTTCTCGAACGTGCCTTCGAGGTCCCAGTACGACGCAGAGCGGAACGCCATCCGCTCCCGCTCCCGCTCCACGACGATGCGGACCGCCACGGATTGCACACGGCCGGCGCTGAGTCCGCGCGCCACCTTGAGCCACAGCACCCGGGAGACGTCGTAGCCGACCAGACGGTCGAGGATGCGGCGCGCCTCTTGTGCGTCGACGAGGCGGGTGTCGATGTCACGCGGGTTGGCGAAAGCGTCTCGGATGGCCGACTCGGTGATCTCGTGGAAGACCATCCGTCGCACCGGCACCGTCGGCTTGAGCACCTCGGCGAGATGCCAGGCGATGGCCTCGCCCTCGCGATCCTCGTCGGTGGCGAGGTAGACCTCGTCGACGCCGTCCATGGCCCGCTTCAGCTTCTTGACGTGATCCCTGGATCGTGCCGACAGCACGTAGACCGGATCGAATCCGTCGTCGACGTTGACTGCCAGATACGCCCACGGCTCCTTGCGGTAGCGCTCCGGGAGGTCCTTCGCCGAACCAGGGAGGTCGCGGATGTGGCCCATCGAGGCTTCGACGACCACCTCGTCGCCGGCGGTCCCGCGCAGGAACTGGCCGATGGATCTGGCCTTGGTGGGCGATTCGACGATGACGAGTGAGCGGGCCACGGCGCCGGAAGGTACGACCTCTCTTCGCGAACTGTCAACCGTCGGGTGCCCACGCTCCGCAGGAGCGTCCCCTCTGTAGCCTCCGTTGGACGTGGACGAGAGCATCGCCCGTATCAAGGGCTCCGAACTGATCCGACGTGGCCCGTTCGCCCGGTTGTGGTGGGCTTCGACCATCTCGGCGCTCGGTGACTGGGTGACGCTGTTCGCCACGTTCTCGCTGGCGGCAAGCATCGCCGGCAACGGGCCCAACGCCTCCCTCGCCATCCTCGTCCCGTTGGTCGCCCGCATCCTGCCGGGCGTGATCATCGGTGTCATCGGCGGCGTTCTCGCCGATCGGTGGGATCGCAAGCGGTCGATGGTGGTCGCCGACTTCGGCCGTGCGGCGCTGGTGCTGGTGCTGGTGTTCGTGGGGAACTTCCGTGACCTGTTCCTCATCACATTCGCCATCGAGGTGCTGTCGTTGCTCCGTCAGCCGGCCCGGGAGGCAGTGGTCCCCCAACTGGTCCCCGCTCGTCACCTGATGGCGGCCAACGGCCTCAACCTGCTGGGCGCATACGGGACCGCACCTCTGGGAGCGGCGCTGTTCGCGATCTTCGCCGAAGTGGGCGAAGAGTTCTTCCAGGTGTTCACACCGGCGGCCGTCGTTGCGGCTGCCTTCGCCTTCGACGCCATCACCTTCATCGTCTCCGGTGTCATCACCCTCTTCATCCCCATTCAGCGCGTCAAGCTCGCCAGGGAGCGTCGCAGCAGCGGCGGGTTCGACCTGCGGGCACCGCTGCGGGACATGACCGAGGGCTTCTCCTTCGTGGTGCGTTTTCCGGCGGTGCGGCGGATGGTCATCGGCATGGCGGCGGGTCTGTTCGGCGGAGGGGCATTGTTCGTGCTCGGCCAGCCCTTCTCCAAGCAGGTGCTGTTCGCAGGAGACACGGGGTACGGCATCCTCGTGTCTGCCCTCGGTGTCGGGGTGGCGCTGGGGATGGGTGTCATGACCGCGGTGGGCAAGCGGGTCGAGCGACGAGAGGCACTCTTCGCCGTCTCGCTGCTCGTCGCGGGGATCACCGTCGCGCTCACGGGTGTCGCCACCTCGGTGCTGGGTGCCGCGGGGTGGGTGTTCGTGGCCGGACTTGGAACCGGCGTGGCCTATGTCACAGGCTTCACGCATCTTCACTTCGTGATCACCGACGACATCCGGGGCCGTACGTTCGCGGCGCTGTACGCGTCGGCGCGGGTCGCCCTGCTCGGATCGTTCGCGTTGGCGGCGCTCGGGGCCGCGACGTTGAATGACATCTTCCCCGGGCCGATGAGCAGCGCCATCCGCGGGATCATCCTGCTGTCCGGTCTCACGGTTTCGATTTCCGGGGCAGCGATGTTGTGGGCCGTGCGGGCCCAGCTGCGGGGGGAGCCGTTGGACGAGTCCGACTACAGGGCGCTCCAGGACGCCGGTGACGCGATCACCTGGATGCGCGGCTCACGGCGACCTGGTGACAAATGACGGTCAGGTACGTCGGGCTCGAAGGTGTCGAGGGAGCGGGCAAGTCCACGGTGGCCCGCGCCCTCGAAGCGCGGCTGACCGCCGCCGGCCACGAAGTCGTCCTGGTGCGCGAGCCAGGTGGCACACCCGTCGGCGAGGAGATCCGCCGCCTCTTGCTGCATGAGAACGCGATGAGCGACTGGGCCGAGGCGGCCCTGTTCGCCGCCGCGCGGGCCGAACTGGTCAGGGCGGTGGTGGCGCCTGCCCTCGCCCGGGGCGCCTTCGTGCTGTCGGACCGTACGTACTACTCCTCGCTGGCCTACCAAGGAGGGGGGAGGGGGCTGGGGATCGATGCAGTGCGCGCCCTCAACGAACAGGTGCTCGACGGGTCGGTTCCCGACCTGGTGGTTGTGCTCGACGTGGACCCCGGTGTCGGCTTCGACCGCGAGACGGACCGCGACCGGATCGGGGCGGAAGGACTCGACTTCCAGCGCTCGGTCGCGGCTGCCTATCACCGGATCGCGGCCGAGGATCCGAGGGTCGTGGTCGTCGAAGCCGACCGGGAACTGGACGAGCTCACCAGTGAAGTGCTGGCGTTGATGGGATGTCGATGACGTTGTTCGACGACATCATCGGCCACGCCGCCGCCATCGAGTTGCTCCGGCGGGAGCTTTCCCGTCCGGCCGGGGCCTACCTGTTCGTCGGTGCGTCGGGCGTCGGCAAGGGCAAGGTGGCGGAGGCGTTCGCGGGCGGGCTGGTGTGTCCGACCGGGATGGATCACGACCAGCTGTGTCATTCGTGCCGCCGGGTGGCCGCGCGCAGCCACCCCGATGTGATCCTCGTCGAGCCCGAAGGGCGTCAGAGCCTGGGAGTGGAGCAGGCGAGGCAGACCATCGCCCACGCCGTGATGACGCCGGTGGAGTCGGCCAGGAAGGTCTTCCTGTTCCCTGAGGCGGATGCCATGACCGAGCAGGCGGCGAACTCGCTCCTCAAGACGCTCGAAGAGC
>CAZCRP010000008.1:20676-24967 GCA_964501055.1 uncultured Acidimicrobiaceae bacterium | reverse complement strand
GCGGACACCGGCTCGTCCGCCACGATGAACTGCGGCCGGAGCACCAGGGCTCGGGCGATGCCGATGCGCTGCCGCTGACCGCCGGAGAACTCGTGGGGGTAGCGGGAGGCGTGGTTGCGACCGAGTCCGACCAGCTCCAGCATGTCGCCGACCCGAGCCCGGCGCTCGTCCTTGTCCACGCCGTGGATGCGGAGCCCCTCACCGATCGAGTTCCCGACGGGTGTGCGTGGGTCGAGCGAGCTGAATGGATCCTGGAATATGATCTGCGCGTTGCGGCGGAAGCCAGCAAGCTCCTTCCCACGCAGGTGGGTGACGTCGCGTCCGCCGAACTCGATCGTCCCGCTGGTCGGTTCGAGCAGGCGCACCAGCATCCGTCCCAGCGTCGTCTTGCCGCATCCCGATTCGCCGACGAGCCCGAGTGTCTCACCTCGGGCAATGTCGAGGTCGACCCCGGCAACCGCTTGCACTTGTCCGACCGGCCGCTGGAGAATGCCGCCCCGCACCGGGAAGTCCTTGCGCAGCGCCCGTATCTTGACCAGTGGCTCCATCATCCGAACACCCCGTGGATGTCGTCGTACAGCCAGCAGCGGGCTTCGTGGCGCTCGCCGACCTGCAGCAACGGCGGCGACTCGGACGTGCAGATGGCGAGGTTGTGTTCGATCCGCGCCTTGCACCGAGATGCGAAGCGACAGCCGGGTGGAAGATCCACCATGGATGGCACCACTCCGGGGATGGTGTCGAGCAAGTCCTTGACCTCGCCCAGGACGGGGATCGAGCCCAGCAGACCCTGGGTGTACGGATGCTTGGGATGGGTGAACAGCGTGCGGACGTCGGTCTCCTCGACGATCTCGCCGGCATACATGACGGCCACCCTGTCGGCCACTTCTGCCACCACCCCGAGGTCGTGGGTGATGAGCACGACCGCGGTGTCCGACTCGCGTTGCAGGTCGCGGATGAGATCCAGGATCTGAGCCTGGATCGTGACGTCGAGCGCGGTGGTCGGCTCGTCGGCGATCAGAAGCTGAGGATCGCACGCAAGTGCCATCGCGATCATCACCCGCTGCGCCATCCCTCCTGACAGCTCGTGGGGGTAGGCACGGGCGCGCCGGCCCGGGTCGGGGATGCCCACGCGAGCCAGCATGTCGCGAGCCCTGTCCTCTCTCACATCCTCGGTCATCTCGCGATGGAGCTCGAACACCTCTTCGATCTGCAACCCGGCGGTCATGACCGGGTTGAGTGCCGAAGTCGGCTGCTGGAAGATCATCGAGATCTCATTGCCGCGCAGATCCGCCAACTCGCGCTTGGACATCTCGCTGAGGTCGCGTCCGTTGAAGAGGATCCTGCCTCGCTCGATCCTTCCCGGATGGGGGATCAACCCGAGGATCGAGAGCGCCGTGACCGACTTGCCGCATCCGGACTCGCCGACGATGCCGAGGACTTCTCCCCGTCGCACCTGGAAGCTGACCTCGTCCACTGCCTTGACCACTCCGCCGCGGGTGTGGAAATGGGTGGCAAGGCCCTGCACGTCGAGGATGACGTCGTCAGTCATTGAGAGTGGGGTCGAGCGCGTCGCGGAGGCCGTCCCCCATCAGGTTGAACCCGAGCACCGTGATCATGATCGCCAGGCCGGGGAAGAACACGAGGTGCGGATCGGAGAACACCCGGTTGCGGTTGGCCGCCAGCATCGAGCCCCACTCCGCCTGCGGAGGCTGAGCGCCGAGGCCGAGGAACCCGAGTCCGGCCGCTTCGAGGATGGCAGACGCGATGCCGAGCGTTCCGAGGACGATGAGCGGCGTGATGGCGTTCGGTGCGATCCGTGTCAGCAGGATTCGCCTCGACGATGCTCCGAGCGCTTGCGATGCGGCGACGTAGTCGATCTCCTTGATCGAGAGCACCGAGGCGCGCATCACCCGGGCGTACTGCGGGATCGTGACGATGGCGAGGGCGATCAGCGTGTTGCGGAGGCCCGGTCCGAGGGCGGCGACGATGGCGATCGCGAGCAGGAACCCGGGAAACCCCAGCACCACGTCCATGATGCGCATCAGCACGTTGTCGACCCAGCCACCGCGATACCCAGCGACGGCACCGATCGTGGCGCCGATCAGGATGGCGATGGTCACTGTCGAGATCCCCAGTGTGAGGCTCACGCGCGATCCGTAGATGATGCGGGAGAACTGGTCGCGGACGTTGCCGTCGATGCCAAGGATGTGCTGTGGCCTCTCGGGGTCGCAACCGAGCAGGTGGACGCACGGCTTTTCGAAACGGCTCACATCCTCCTTGCCGATGAGCACCTCGTAGGGGTCGTAGGGGGCGATGAGCGGGGCGAAGACGGCGACCAGCGTCATCATGCCGACCAGGAACATCCCGGCGATGCTGATCTTGCGTGTCAGGAAGCGGCGCAGCACCATCTTCCACACCGAAGTCGGCTGGTCGAGCATCTTCTCCGGCTCGCGCGCGATGGCTTCGAGTTTTTCGATCTTGGCCGCGACAGCCTTGGGCCGCTCGATCATCCGTATCGGATCCTTGGATCGAGCCACCCGTAGCTGATGTCCACCAGCAGGTTGATGATGACGTAGCCCGAGGCAATGACGACCACGAACCCCTGAATGACGGCGTAGTCGCGGGCCGTGATGGCTTCGAACAACGTCTTGCCGACCCCCGAGAGGTTGAAGACGGTCTCGGTGAGCACCGCGCCGCCCAGCAGCAAGCCCAACTGGAGGCCGACGATGGTCACGACCGGCAGCATGGCATTGCGGAATGCGTGCTTCGCAACCACTCGCCGTTCCAGCGCTCCCTTGGCGCGCGCGGTCCGGATGTAGTCCCGGCTCAGCACCTCGAGGAGAGACGACCGTGTGATACGGGCAATGATCGCCAGCGGGATAGTGGCGAGGGCCGCCGCCGGCAGAATGAGGTGCC
Organism: uncultured Acidimicrobiaceae bacterium; assembly: GCA_964501055.1. Classification (GTDB taxonomy): domain Bacteria; phylum Actinomycetota; class Acidimicrobiia; order Spongiisociales; family ZC4RG35; genus DATHWB01. The sequence goes on along the minus strand of CAZCRP010000008.1, from coordinate 22,051 downwards.
GGATCGCATCCCACATCAGGGACCAGTTGGCCGTGATGAGGGCATTGAAAACTGCGAACTTGCTGACGAACGCGAAGAATCCGCCGATCATCGTGTCGCGGGCGATGTTCCAGCCCCATACCTCATAGAACGGCACCGGGATGACTCCGGCGCTCAGCCGGCCAGAGGGGGGAAGGGCGAGGAAGGTGTCCCTGAGCACGAGGGCGAACATGTACTGCAGCAGCAGTCCGAGCCAGAACACCGGCATGGACACGCCGATGTTGGCGAAGGTCATCGTGGACACATCGACGACCGAGTTGTGCCGGCGGGCCGAGATCAGGCCAAGCGCGATGCCGACGGATACCGCGATGACGAGGGCAACCACTGTCAGTTCGACGGTCAGGGGAAGGCGCTCCGCCAGCACCTGGGTGACGGGCCGCGACGACTGGAGTGAGTCGCCGAGGTCGCCTCGAAGGATGTTCTGGACGTACACGACGAGTTGGACGGGAATCGGACGGTCGAGTCCGTAACGCTCGTTGAAGGCGGCGCACGCCGTCGCCGAAGCACGTTCACCAAGCATCGCCGAGCACGGTTCTCCTGGTATGAGACGGACGAGGAAGAACGTGACGACGAACAGTCCGAGCAGGACCGGTATCGCCAGCAGGATGCGGCGGATGATGTAGGAGAGCACGGAGAGGGAGAGACTAGAAGGGGAGCACCTCGCGGTGCCCCCCTTCGAGAGTGGTTTGTTCGATCAACCGGCGTTGATCAGTCCTCCCCACAAGTAGGCGTAGTAGTCGAACCCGCCGGTGTTGCCGACGTGCAGCGGATGCGCGGCGTCGAGCGACACCATCCACTGGAACACGACGTCGTTGGCGTCGAACGACGACCCGTCATGGAACGTCACTCCGGTACGGAGGGAGCAGGTCCACACGGTCAGGTCGTCGTTGGGCTCGCATCCCGTCGCGAGACGCGGCACGACCTCGCCTGAGTCGATCCGGTACGTGAACAGGGGCTCCACCACCTGCTGACACGGCGACAGCGACTCGCCGTCGGTCTCGTCGGCGCAGTACAACGAGATGGGCTCGTTGTTCTGCATGTAGACGAACGTGTCCTTGCCGGGATTCGTGAACTCGAACTGCGGTGCCCCGAAGGGCGGATAGTTCGCGCCCTCCACCGACGCCAGCGCCGCCGAGGCGGCCGCACCGTGGGCGACGGGGATCATCGGGACGAGTTCGCGGATGGCGTTGTTCGCCCGCTCGTATAGCGGCGCCGCCTCGTCGGGATCTGCGATGCCTGCGGCCTGAGCCAGGGGTTCGTAGACCTCGGGGTGGGCATTGCCGAACTGCGGGTTGTTGGCGTTGAAGTGGAAGTCCAGGAAGTTGGTGACGTGCGG
>CAZCRP010000008.1:0-20576 GCA_964501055.1 uncultured Acidimicrobiaceae bacterium | reverse complement strand
TTGGGGTTGGCGATCGGGATGAACTGCAGGTTCGGGTCGTTCTGGATCGTGTCGAAGTCGTCCGGTGACGGGTTCGTGATCTGATCGACGTTGCCGGACTGCAACTCCAGCAGGCGCTGAGCGCCCTCGGTGGCCCACCGGTACACGAGCGTGTCGAACGCCGGGACCTGGCCGTAGTAGTCCGGGTTGGCCCGGAACACGATCTGGTTGCCACGGTCCCATTGCTCGAGCATGAAGGGACCGGTACCGATCGGGTTGTCGAGTGGTGCTCCCCCCGTCGCTTCCAGGTGCTCCATCGGCTGGATGCCGAAGGGAGTGAACGCCGCCTTGGCGAGGAACGCCGGATCGGGCGAGCACAGGTTGAACTGCACCGTGAACTCGTCGACCGCCACGATCGACTCGATCATGCCGCCGTAGTCACATCCACCGGCATCGAGGGTGAGCCCTTCGAAGTCGTCGCTCGGAGGTGCAGCCGCCGTGGTGGTCGTCTCGGCTGCAGTGGTGGCGGGCGCCGCCGTCGTGGTCGTGTCGGCCGTCTCCCCACCACAAGCCGCAACAATGAGGCTGATGAGCGCGAAGAGCGTCAGCCAGCGCATTCGTTTCATTCGATTCTCCTCCTGATATGCAGTCCGCGCATGCGAACGTCCGAAAGGTACTTGCGTTCTGACGGTTCCGCATGTCACCGGGGTGAGTTCGGTCGGTCTCCCGTCGGGAACTACTCCCGTCGATGCAACAGCATCTGAGGCTCCGATCGGTCCGTCAGTCGTCGAACTGGACGTAGACCTGTCCCTTTTCGATGACCACGCGATACGTCTTCAACGCCGCATCGGACGGACCGCGGACACGCTCGCCACTACGCACGTCGAAACGGCTCCCATGCTCAGGGCAGGTGACGACTCCGGCGTCGACGTCGACGTGCCCGCGCGACAGTCTGGCGCCGGCGTGGGGACAGGTGTCCCGCACGGCGCAGATGTCACCGCCGATGTGATAGACGGCCAGCGGGCCCCTGACGGGATCTTCGATCCGGTCGACCACTCCGAGTCGACCGGCGACATCGCCGAGAGCGAACAGGCGAAGCCGTCGGCCGCCAGGGTTCTTCATCCACTCCGTCAGGCGGGTGGGGACGGACTTGGCGACGGCTCCTCTCGTCGAGATGAAGTCGCATCCTGCGTCCTCCCCCCTTTTCCATGCATCCCCTCCGGGCATCGTCACCAGGCCCACAACCATGGCGAGCGGCCAGCGTGTCTTGCTCGCGCGGAGGATGTCGATGCTGTCAGCGAGCTCGAGGTCGATGACAACCGCGGCCGGCGGCGCTCCGTCGAACTCGTCCAGCGAAGCGATCGACGCCAGTTCCATACCCATCACCACAGCCAGCCGCGTCACGTTTCTCAGAGAGAGCCCGTCGTCCACCACCGCCAGGATGTGCATGCTCAGGAGCTGGTGACCGGCCCGTACACCTCGTGAAGAGCCATCTCTTCTCGGATGATGGCCAGGTCCTCCTGGTTGGGGAGGAAGGGATAATCACGCATCGACTCAGATGGCCGATAGGAACCGTACGGTCGTGTGCAGCCCGGTTCGCCGTTCGGTCCAGGGCATCCGTTGGTGATGAACGGAACCCCAGAGTCGACAACTCGCTCGATCACACGTCCATCGAGGCGTGATTCATCCTTGATCTCGGTCAGTGATCCGGCTTCGTCAAACCTGAAGTGCTCCCACCTGAAGCCCTCGGTCTCGATCAGGTGCTTGGCGAGCTGGATCCTTCGCCACCGCCATATCGGTGACTTGTCCTCGGTTCCCATGCGAGAGTCCGGTTCCGGGTTGAAGCAGAACAGATAGGGGAAGATCTGCCTGTCGCACAGCTCGATGAAGAGCCTGACCATGTCGTGGTCGGTCTCGCCGAGACCCACCAGCGTGTGGCAGTTCACCTTCCACGGGCCGAAGATCTCTCGTGAGTCGTCGACGACTTCCCAGTACTTCTCCCAACTGAGGCCCCCGCCCGAGGGCACGTCCGTCCGGTGGCGGCGGAACAGGTCTTCGGTCACGGCATCGAGTCCGATCCCGATCATGTCGACTCCCAGATCGCTGAAGGTCTGGAGGCGCTCTCGGTTCAGCGTCGGTGGCGCGACGAGAATCGAGAGTGGCGTGTCCACCTTCTCCCTGATCCTGCGGGTGATCTCGAACGTGTCGCGATACGCCCTCCCATGCGTCACCATCGAGATGCACAGTCGAGTGAGGGACTCCGAGTACTTCGCCATCCGCTCCACCAGGTCATGGGTCTCGACGAGGGGCCATTCGACACGGATGAATGACTTGTCCTCGTAGTCGCCCGGTCGGGTCCTTGCCAGCCCGCAATAGCTGCAGTCCGAGCGGCACCCGGATGTGTAATTGAGGAGCAGGTTGATTCCACCGAAGTCGAAGTCCCGGGTGAACCGGCCGGAGCGATAGCGCAGCGCCAGGGCGCTGGCATAGGAGATCCTGACCCAATCAGGGCTCTCGTGCCGCTCGTCGCCATCCACGGCGACCACCGGCAGGAGCTTGCGGTCGAAAGCAGTTGTCATGCCGACTCCTCGTTGTCAGGGAAATAGCACGAGCCGCTCCGAGCGGGAGTGCTGACGGCGGAGCGCTCCTTGGCACGGCCGCCAGCCTCGAGGACCGCTGCAACGACCTCTTCGGGAGTGACCTCGAGGCCGGTGCCGTCGGTGAACGCGGACTCGGCGATCGCCTCGATGTCGCGTCGGGCGAGTCGACCCCATTTCAGTGCGGCTTCGAAACGGGCGATCGGTGGGGGGATGTCGTTGAAGTCTCCGGTGAAGAGCGCGCTCTTGATGGTGTCGCCCTGCAGCGCCAGGTACAGCCGGACGAGCCCTGCCGGTGTCCTCAGGGCCGCGGTGGCATTTGCGTCGGGTCGGGGCGTGCGGGCGAACAACCAATCCTCGGATGCGTACTTGTCTCGGACGAGTGAGTCCGCGAGGGCCATCTCCGCTTCCGTTGGCTCGGACTCCGCCAAGTCCATTCCCAGAGCCTCGGCGAAACCGAAGGCGACTGCTTCGCGCACCATCGCCCCTGTCCAGTCCCCGCTCAATTCCCGACTGACCGTCGTGACGCGACTCTCGACCGCCTCGACCGCCCGATCGCCCAGCTTGGCGGCGGGAATGTCGAGCACCTCCAGCATGAAGGCGACGTCCAGGTTGGCGAGCACACTGGCATGGAACAACATCCCGCCGTGGCCATCGAGGTAGAGCCCGAGGCCGGCGATCTTGCGACCGTCGACCTTGAGGTCGTTCTTGCCCCCGAAGGAGGACTCGATGCCGAGCTTCGCCAGGCCGGTGACCACGCCCTGGGACATCCGCAGGAGGGTCGACTTGGGCCGCTCGTCGGCCGGGGCCCTCGTTGTGACGGCAACGCCTAGTTGGCCCTCACCCATGACGATCGCACCGCCGCCGGTGGGACGCCGGTTGAAAGACGTCCCGGTGCGCCCACAGGCCGCGAGGTCGATTTCGGCTTCGAGATGCTGAAAGCGGCCGCATAGGGCCGCATGACTGGCGTAGGTGTACAACCTCAACACCGGTGGAGCCGGATCGGCGTTCCGGGCATGTGAAGCCATCAGTGCCTCGTCGAGTGCCAGCCCTTGCGCGGCGCCGACACCGTCGTCGCTCAGGTACCTGCAGGCGGTCATCGGGCGACCTCCGCCGAGTTGCCGAAGGACGAAATGTCGACTGTCTGGTAGCCCCCACCGTCATCCCCGACCCACGTCAGCGAACAGCAATACTCATAGAGTTGGGCGGTGAGGCCGCGGGACTCGGCATAGGCGATCGCACCGTCCGCCGGATAGGCGATGCCGTTGAGGCCGTGGTCGATTGCTCCCCAGTCGAGTTCGGTCTTGGTGGCCCCCATCGGGCGCCCACAGCCGAGATTGATCTTGGTGGCGGGCATCGCCGCACGTGCTTCCTCGAAGAAGTCGATGCAGTCGTTGACCGGCGGCGGCGGAATGTGCTCCATTGGTGTCCCGGTGAGCGGCACCAGGACGACGATGATCAGGGTCGACACCGGATAGCGGGCAATCATCTCGAGTGCGTTGTGCTCGCCGAGGAACTCTCCGTAGTGCATCCCGAGCACGATGTGGGGGATGATGCGCAACTCCTGTTCTGCCAAGACGGCCAGGGATTGCTCGAAGTCGGCAGTCGTCAGGTCGAGGTGGTACACATCGTGGATCGTCTCGTCGGCCCCGATGATGTCGAGCATCACTCCATCCACTCCGACCTTTGCCAGGCCTTCGGCGATCAGCGGTGACACGACTCCGGAATGCACGACGACCTTCATCCCCAGCTCGTCACGGATTCGAGCGATGTGGTCGAGATGGAAGAGCAACGGAACACCACCGGTCTTGGTGGAGCCGCCGGAGACGAGGATTCCGTCGGTGCCGCCCGCCTTGAGGCGACGGGCCAATTCGTAGAGGTTCTCTTCGGCTTTGACCGAGATCATCCCCTTGAGGACCTTGGCCTGGCAATGGTCGCACTGAAGGGCACAGGCGCCGCCTGTCACCGACACCGGGAGGAAGCGGCGAGGATTCGTCGGCTTCCACTCCTGGGTTTCCCAGCGTTTGAGGCCGGGGGCGTAGAACTCCATCGTGTTCTGGAAGTGTTCCCGTCGGATTGCGAATCCCGTTGCTTCCTCGGTGGTCATTCCGCAAGCACCCCCTCGATCCTGTACTGACGGACCTTCTGTCCGAACTGCTCCACGATCGCCTCGGCCCCAGCGGTGAGCAACGGCAACTCTTCGGCGAGGCGGGACGGAGCGATCTCGATGAACCATCCCTCGCCGTATGGATCACGCTCGACCAGAGCAGGATCGGCCATCGCGGACTCGTTGACGGCCAGGACGCGGCCGGAGAGGGGGGAAACCAGAGGACCCACGAACTTCTCCGCCTCGAGGCTCCCGAATGACTCGCCGCGGGTCACTTCTCCATCGGGGCGAAAGGAGAGCTGGGCCAGCGTTCCGGACGTCTCCAGGCCGAGAGAGTCCATGCCGATCCGAGCGATGCCTGGTTCGTGAATCGAAACCCACATGTGCCGCTCGAGGTCGTAGGCGAGGTCGGTCGCGACGGCGAAGCCGCTCACTGTTCGGATCGTCATGACGGTTGGTTCCTCCTCGTGCTCATGGCCGTGCCACCCGCTCGATCTCATGGAGAAGCGATCCCAGCCGGTCTCCGGCCGGACCGAGCCGGGCCAGAGCCGCCCGTCCCTCGCGCAGGGTCAGCCCGGCAAGCTCGTCCTGAGTGGCGGCCGCCGCCCCGTTGAGTTCGGGATCCGAGAGGCTCGCCCGGATGATCCGCCCTCCGGCCATGCTCACCCGGGCCTGTGAAGCCTCGTCGGCGGCTCTCAGCAGGAACACTCCGGCCTTGACCTTGACCTGCCACACCGTCGCCGGGCGCCGCGGGGTTCCCCGCAGCCACGCGTCTTCCACGAACTCGTCGTCGATCTCGGCGAGCATCTCCTCCTCGTACGCGTTGAGACGACCGAGTCGTGGAGACAGGCCGAGCGAGGCGCCATAGGCCTGGGCTGCCGCGGCGGTGAACGCACCGGGGGCTGCCGGCGTCGGCAACAGGTAGCGTCGCATCAGGGTCTCGAACTCCGCCCGAGTCTCGTCGTCGGGCATGTTGACGGTGCGGGCTGCTGCGGCGTGATCGAAACGGGTGATCAGATTGCCCACCACCACGACCGCCTGCTCGATCTGTCCGGCGCCGTGTCCGCAGATCTTCCGGTCCCCCATGACGACATCACCAGCCTCCTCGATCGAGGCATTGATGCCAACGGCCCGGAACGCTTCTACCGCCGGACGCAGGGCGTCGCGCACTGCACGCGCTCGCACCGCAGCGACCATGCCGAGAGGGAGCGTGATCTGGAAGAAGAGCTGTCCGTCGTCGAGGTACACCGGTCCTCCACCCACCATCCGGCGATACACCGGCAGCCCTGACCGGTGACAGTGTTGCTGGTCGATCTCATCGAGCCGACGATGAAATCCGATCGACACGTAGGGCGCATCCGGCTGCATCAGCGACAACGTCGGGGCGGCACCGGCCGACACCCCGTGGGCGATGGCGTGCCACAGTGTCTGGGAGCGCAGCGGAGTGACCCTGCCGAAGTCGATCACGCGGAGTGCGCTCGCGCTCATGGTGCGTCGCTCAATCGGCACACCTGAAACAACTCACGTCGAGCTCGTCGATGCGGGTCCGGTAGGCGGCGACGGCGGCCTCGGACTCGAGTAGCGGACGCAGCGGTTCCGACGTGGAGTCAGGCCGGATGAGCGTGATCCATCCGGCTTCGTACGGGTCCCTGTTCGCCACGAGGATGTCGGCGGCGAACGCTGCCTCGTTCGGTTCGACGATCTCGCCCGAGAACGGAGTGTGGATGGGACCGACCCACTTGGCGCTCTCCACAGTGGCCACCGACCCGCCAGCCTTGACCCGCCGGCCGGGCCGCTTGAAGAGGATCGAGACCATCCTGCCCATCCGGGTCTGGGCCACGTCGGTCATCCCCAACCGGGCCAAATCGCCCTCGAGTCGCACCCACAGGTCGCCCTCGATGTCAAAGGCACGGTCATCAGGCAGGTAGCAGCCCCGATAGACGGTCACGCCGCATCACCACAGGAGATCCCCTCTGCGGCGAGGAACTCCTCGTAGGCGGCGACCCCGGCCGCACCCGTCACCAGTTCCGCAGAGTCGGCCGCCCAGTCATCGACCGCGATGCGGACAAACCAGCCCTCGCCGTACGGGTCGCGGTTGATCACCCCCGGATCCGATCCCATCAGGGGATTGGCCTCGACGATCTGTCCGTTCACCGGACACGTCACCGGGCCGACCCATTTGCTGCTCTCGACCGTGCCGAGGCTGCGACCACGCTGAGCAGGGCGACCGGCGGCTTTGGGCATCGCGGAAATGACGTTCTGGGCCATGTTCTGCGCGACATCGGTGACCCCGACCGTGACCGAACCATCCTCGTTGGGACGTGCCCAGACGTGCTTCTCGGGCCAGTAGTGGAGATCGGCGGGGATGTTGCAGCCTCGGACCTCAGCCATCGGTTTCCTCCTCGTGAGCCAATTGGCGGTGATAGAGAAACTGGTCGAAGGCCACCACCCGGATCTCGCGGGCGTACTCGTCGAGGAAGCTCGGATCGCGCAGCCGCGGTTTGACCTCGTGTCGGAAGGAGTCGTGACAGTCCGGACACGCCAGTTCGAAGTATCTCCGACCAGAGACTTCCGTTGCCCACGTCCTGACCTGGTCCCCGTGACCATCCGTGAGATGGGCGTGCATTTCGGGCCGTGGTCCCGCGAACTCGCAGAAGGGGCATCTCATCGTCTGTCCTGCCCCAGCTGACTGCCTCCCGCCTCGCCCGCCCGCTCCACCAGATCCACCAGCGCCGCCGCCAGAGGAGAACCGGCGACCTGATTCGCTTCAGGGATCTTGGAAACGAGCCCGGCCGACACCAGGTCGCCCAGTCTCTCGGCCAGCGGCAGCCGTCCCAAACCCACGGAGTCTGCGAGCTCGTCGATCGGTGTCCCGAGGTTCCCCCTCACCCGATCGAGAATCTGGAAGTTCACCGGGTCCAGAGCGGTCCGGAGCGCTCTCAGCACCGCCTGCTCGACGGCGGCCGTGTGAGCCTCTCCGTCCTCGACGAAGGTCCGTCGCCACTCCCCGGTGCCGGACTCGAGCCGGTCCTCACGGTCGATCACCGACATGTGGTGTCTGAGGACCTGTGCCGCGTTGTCGCCCAGCAGCGACACCAGGTCCGGCGTGGTGCGCGCCTCTCCCCGATCTCCGATCGTCACAGGAACACCCCGGTCAGCCAACCGCGACCACCTCCAGCGAGCGCTCCAGCAGTTGGGCGACATCGATCACTTCGAGTCTTCCGTCGTGGCCTGTCGTCTTGACCGCATCGGAGTACATGACCATGTCCTTGGGACAGGCGACCACGAAATAGCGGACATCTTCGCCGAGTGCCACCGCCTCCCGAATCCGGTTTTCGGACGGGCGCTCCTCCAGCGCCGAGTCGTCCATCCAGATTCGACCGCCGCCTGCCCCACAGCAGAAGCTGTTCTCCCGACACCTTCCCATCTCGTGCAGGTCGACACCGGCGGCTCGAATCAGGCGGCGGGGCGCCTCGTACTCCTCCTGGTACCGACCGAGGAAGCAAGGGTCGTGGTACGTGGCCACACCGCCCAGAGATCCTGGTCTGATGGCCGCCTGAGCCACGAGGGAACCGAGCAGCTCGGTGTAGTGCAGCACCGGGCGGTTGAGCTCGTACTCGTGGCGGAGAGTGTTCAACGAGTGCGGGTCGGTCGTGACGATCGCTGTGTACTCCACCGCGGCGAGAGCCTCCATGTTCTGGTCGCGTAGCATCTCGAACAGCCCCTCCTCGCCGGCGCGCCTGACGTCGTTTCCGCTGTTCACCTCAGCCTCGTAGAGGATCCCGAAGTCGACCCCCGCCCCGTGCAGCAGGCGCGCCACGGTCGAGGTCACGCCGATGGCCCTGGGGTCGAAGGAGGCATGGTCGCCCAGGAACCACAGATACTCGACCGGCTCCAGACGCGCGTCCTTGATCTCGAGATCGAGGTCCCTGGTCCAGCGAGCTCTCTGCTTCGCGGACTTCCCGAAGCTGTTCCCGCCCCGACTCAACGACTGAAAGGCCGTCTGGAGCCCAGGCTCCACGTCGCCCATCTCGACGAGCTGACGCCTCATCTGGACGATGGTCGGAACGTGCTCGATCCCCACCGGGCACGCCTCGACACAGGCCATACAGGTCGTGCACGCCCACAACGTCTCCGTGGCGATGAAGCCGCCGGCCACCTTTCCGTTCCCCTGCCGCGGTTCGGCGCCGGGTCCGTACCACAGGTCGAGCCCCGCATGGGCGTCGGCCAGTTCTCGCAGATCGAGGATGAGGTCCCGCGGGGAGAGCGGAGCACCTGATGCCCGCGCCGGACACACCTCATGGCAACGGCCGCACTTGGTGCAGGCATCGAAGTCGAGCAGTTCCTTCCACGTGAAGATCTCGAGCGGGTCGTCGCCACTGAGCGGAGGGGCGGGCTCCGGCAAGGAGCGAGCCGAGTCGGGGTCCGTCACCATGAGGCCGACCACATCGATGACCATGTGCATCGCCTTCGAAAACGGGATGAGGGCGATCAGCATGAGCGCAGCCACCGCGTGAACCCACCAGGTCACTACTCTGGCGGTCTCCGCTCCCTCTCCGCCGAGAAAGGCCAACGCGTTCGCGATCAGCCATCCGGCGACCGAGTACACCTCGAAGTCGGGAAAGTCGGTGGCTGCGATCCGGAAGCCTTCGAGCAGGAAGCCGCTCATCGCCAAGAACAGCAACATCCAGATGAAGGCGCGGTCGTCGAGCACGTACCCGGCCCGGTCGTAGGCGCCGTCGGCTCGGTCGACTCGCCCGTAGTCGAGTCGAGCCGGATGGGCGGTCCGCCGCCGCCACAGATAGATCAGACCGACGATGAAGCCGACCGAGAAGATATCGACCACCAACGAGTACACCTGATAGAAGGTTCCGTGCCAGAACTGGAGATCGGGACGATTCAGCAGCAGCCCGATGACATCCTCATCGATGGCGATGATGGCCGTGGCGGCCACCAGCACAAGGAACCCCCAGAACACGAAGAAGTGGGCCATCCCGACGGCTCGGTTCCGCTCGGCCACGGTCCGCTGCGAGGCGACCTGGGACATCGCTCGCCCCAGGCGCCTCCACTCGATCGGGCGGCTGCGGCCACGGGCGTACTTGCGGGCCCGAAAGAGGAATCCGGTGAGGAACAACAAGGTGGCGAAGAGCGCGAGCAGATAGAAGATGGCGATGGCACCGTTGCCGAAGTTGAGAAACACCTCGCGGCCCGGTGTCGCCTCGGCAGCCGCGATGAGCGGCGTTGCCACCGCCAAGGTCAATCCCCTTCCAGCCGGTCGACCAATTCGGGAAGGAGGTCGAAGAGGTCGCCCACCCAGCCGTAGTGGGCCACCGAGAAGATCGGCGCCTGTGGGTCGCTGTTGATCGCGATGATGGTCTCGGCGTCCTTCATGCCTTCCAGGTGCTCAGGGGCTCCGCTCACGCCGAGACTGAGATAGATCCTGGGTTTGACGGTCAAGCCCGACTTGCCGACTTGACGGGACTTGGGCAACCAGCCCTGGTCGATGATGGGCCGGGAGGCCGCGACGGATCCACCGAGAGCGTCCGCGAGTGCCTGGGCTTCGCTTATGTTGTCGGCGGACTCGATCCCGCGACCGACCACCACGAGCACCTCCTCGCTGGTGATGTCCACATCCCCACCTTCGGGCAGCGCCAGCCCGAGGGCGCTCGTCCGCAGGGAACTGGGATCGATCGGGTTCGGCACTTCTTCGACCACGGCCGCCCCACCCGCGCGACCCGCCTCGGCCAGGGCCGAGCCCGAGAGAATGGCGAAGATCGCCCGGTCTCCATCCACCGCCACGTCTGCTTCGATCTTGCCGGCGTGCAATCGGCACGTCGCCGTCAGACCCCCTTCGGTCCTCACCGATGTGCAGAACGAGACGAGTGGGATCCCCATCGACTCGGCCACGTACGAGGAGACGTCCATCCCGGTGGACGTGTAGGGGACGAGGACCACCGATGCATCGCTCTGGGCTATCAGAGACGAGAACACGGCGGACTGCCCCTCCGGGTTGAAGATCTCCCACCCCGGATCGTCGACTGTGAGGATGCGATCGGCGGCTCCGAGTGTGGCGGCCATTCCACTGACGCCGGACCCCACCAGACCGGCGGTCACCTGCCATCCCGACGTCGATGCGAGACCGCGGGCGATGGCGAGAAGCTCGAAGGTGGTCTCGGTGACCTCGCCCTGCAGGTGCTCTCCGACCACGAAGACGCCACTCATGAGCCGACTCGGGCGCGGCGGATGATCTCGACGATGCGATCGGCTGCGGAGGATTCGTCACCGGGAATCATCTCGGCCCCGCCCCCTGCGTCCGGAATCCTGACCGAAACGACTCGAACGCCGCTCGAATCCTCGGGCGCATCGTGATCCTCCTCCATGAGTCCTCCCGACTGCTGTGCCTGCCTGACGAGGCTCACGGCGACATAGCGGGGGGCCTGCCGAGCGGCTTGTATTCCGAGAACGGCGGGGGTGCCGACGTCATATTGGGCGGTGATCCCACCCCAGAACTCCTTGGTGACACGAACCGTGCCGTCGCCGGCTGCCACCCCCACCACGACCGAGACGTGGGGAAGGCCCAGTCGGGCGGCGACTCTCACGGCCACCTGGCCGTCGAGATCGTCGGCCGCCTGTACCCCGGTGACGACAAGGTCGAATGTGCGGTCGCGGAGGGCAGCGACGAACAACCCTGCTTGGGCGGAAACGCTCAGATGACCGAGATCCTCACCGAGCCTGACGGCGGTGTCGGCCCCCTTGGCCAATGCGGTGTGCAGCACCTGGTCCATCTCGTCTGCGGTTCCCAACCCGAGGACGGTGACGGTGCCACCCGTCTCCTCCTTCACCAGCAGGGCTTCTTCCAGCGCGTGATCATCGAACTCGTTGAGGACGTAGACGAGGTAGTCCCGGTCGAGATCGGTGCCGTCGCTGTTGAGTTCGAGTTCTTCGACCGGGTCCGGTACCGGCCGAAGCAAGACCACGATGTTCATGCCCCTCCAATGCGCTCGTTGTCGGTGTTCCTCATAGGCCCAGGGCCTGGGCCAGCAACTCGGCGATGTCGAGAACTTGGAGGTTGCCGTCGTTGTTGGTCGACTTCACTGCGTCCTCGAAACGTGACACCTCGTACGGGCAGACCACGCACAGAGTGTCGGCTCCTGTCTCCACGGCCTCTCTGACTCGCTTCTCGGAGAGGCGCATCGACTGGTTCTCAGCGGCCAGGCCGTCGAGCCACATGCCGCCGCCGCCGCCGCCGCAGCAATACCCGTTCTCTTTCACTCGCCACATCTCCGTGAACTGGGCGCCGGGAAGGGCGTTGATGAGCCGGCGGGGCGCCTCGTACTCGCCGTTGTGTCGCCCCAGGTAGCACGGATCGTGGAAAGTGATGTTGAGGTCGATCTCCTCGCTCAAGCCGAGTTCGTCGAGACGTTCGGCGAGGAACTGGGTGTAGTGGACGGCGTTGTAGTTCCCGCCACGCGGCGGGTACTCATGCAGGAAGGCGTTGTAGGCATGAGGGTCGGTGGTCAGGAGGACGTCGAACTCGTACCGATTGAGGGTTTCGATGTTCTGTTCGGCCAGCATCTCGAACAACCCCGACTCTCCCGCCCGGAGCATCGAGTCGCCGTCGTGCCGCTCCTCCGCTCCGAGGATGGCGAAGTCCACCCCGAGGTGATGCAACACCCGTGCCAGAGCTCGGGATGCATCGATTCCCCGCGGGTGATACGACGGGTAGTCGCTCACCCACCAGAGGACGTCGACCTTGCGGTCCAGTTCCGAGATGAGCGGAACGTCGACGTCGAGGTCTCTGGTCCAGGCTGCGCGGCGCTTGGCGTTCATACCCAGTGGGTTGCCGTACCGGGCCGTCTTCTCGAAGACATCCTGGAGTTCGGACGGAACGTCCCCCGCCAGCACGGCCTCTTTGCGGACGGCGGGCACGATCTGCAGCATGTCGACTTCCTTGGGACAGACCCGGAGGCAGTTGCCGCAGGTGGTGCACAGCCACAAGTCGGCGTCCGTGAAGAGATCCATGCCGACCTGGAGGTTCCGATAGATCTTGCGCGGGCCGTAGCTCCCGACGTGATCGACTGGGCAGACCGCGATGCATTGGGCGCACTGGTAGCACCATCCCATCGACTCGCCGCCGTCGAGTTCTGTGACGCGATCGAGTTGGGTGACGTCGTAGTCGAAGATGACCCGTTGCTCGAACATCCGGTTCCAGTGACCGGAGATGTCCATGCCCTCAATGACGACGTGGTCGATTTCGCGAACCCGTTCCGGCTCCACTTTCGGGTTGGATGCCCGGGTCACGCCGCCGCCTCTTCCAGCAGGGGCGAGCGGTGAACCCCGAGCAGCCGACGCAACAGCTCACCCAACTGGGGAACCACCTGGTTGAACTCTTGGGTCATCCGCATCCGCAGCGTCGTGTACATGTAGATGGCATACACGCAAGCCAGGAAGACATCGGTGTCGAGGGTGCCGTGGCCCCGTTCCCGGAAACCTGCTGCTTCGCCGACGTCATTGATGAAGGCTGTGGCGATTCCGATACGCCGATACGTCTCTGCCACGTCGTCGCTGATCAGGTCGACTTCTTCGGTCAACACCAGCGGCAGGGCGCCCGTGAGATGGTGGGGGTCCCACATCCACTGCGTCCACAGCCAATACCGGTCCGGGTCGGTGAAGTGGAGCAGGCTGCTGCCGAGATCGAATCCGACCTGGCCGGGGACGTCGCGTCCGACGGTGTCGATCACGCTCTGGAACTCCCGCAGCCGCGTTGCGGCGTCATCTGTTCCGTACAGCAGGCGAGCACACGCCTCGGTGAACCCACGCATCGTCAGAGTGCCGAGAATCGCGTGATGCCGGCGGCGGCTGGCGAACACAGATCGGAGGAGCCCGACCGCCTGGGCTTCGGTCATGGCGCCGATCGACTCCTCGCCCAGGATGGATCGGAATGCCAGGACCTTCCTGTCCAGCAGTTCGGCGATGTCACCGAGTTCCTCTCGGCTGATCCGCTCGAGGGCGCGTTCGGTGAACTCACGCGCGGTGGGTGTGTCGACGACTTGGCCCGAGAAGAAGTCGGTGCCGCTCACACCGAGACCCTGGCGCCGGTGCGGAGGTAGGCGACCGCCTTGGCGCCTGCCGCACCCGCCGATGAGATCACGTCGTCGAGATCGGCAGGCCCGGTGGCTGCCCCGCAGACGTACACGCCCGGAACCGACGTGGTGACGGTGTCGAGCACATCGTGGACGGTTTCGACGAATCCGTACTTGTTCTGTGGCAGGCCGAGCAGCTTCGCCATCTGTCGCGTCCCCGACGAAGGCTCCATGCCGTTGGCCAGCACCACGACATCCATCGCCACCTCCATCGGCCTGCCCATCGTGGTGTCCTCGCCGCGAATCAGAAGGCGACCGTTCTTCGACAGGATCTCGGTGACGATGCCTTTCACATAGTTGACCCGATGCTGCTCCTGGGCCGGCCAGTAGATCTCGTTCTCCCAGTATCCGTACATGCGCATGTCGATGTAGAAGATGAAAACTCGGGCGTCGGGCACTTGCTGGCGCACTTCGATGGCCTGCTTGGAGGAGATGCCGCAACACACCTTGGAGCAGTACTCGTTGCCGATCTGGCGGTCACGCGAACCGACGCACTGGATGAAGGCCACCCGCTCGGGCGGCAGACCTGTCGACGGCGTGACGAACCGGTGCTCCTTGAGCATGGCTTCGGCGTCCTGGAGCACGATCACATCTGGAAACTCGTAGTAGCCGTACTGCTGGGTTTCTCGGCCCGGATCGAAGTGCTGGAAGCCCGTGGCGAGGACGATCGCTCCTGCGTCGACGGTGGACGAGGAGCCGGCGGACGAGATGGTCACCTCGAAATCGCCACCGGTACCGGTGATGGCGCTGACCTCGGAGTTGACGCGCACCTCGACTGTGCCGATGTCGGTGGCAGCTTCGACCAGACGACCCATGAGCTCCTCGGCGGACTGGAAGGCATGCGTGAGCGCGGCATAGTTCTCCGCGATCGGCATGCCGCCGAGCACCGCGTTCCTCTCCACGATGGTCACATCGGAACCGAGCCGACCCGCCATCGCCGCCGCCTCGAGGCCGGCCGGGCCCCCACCGATCACGACGATCCGCTCAGACACCGGCGTCCTCCCAGGAGAGATACTCGATCTCTCCTCGTTCGATTCGTGCCACCTCGGACTCGAACTCGATCCACGCCGTCTCCCAATCGATGCCCATCTTCTCGAGGAGCGCGGTGTAGTCGGTCGTGTGCCAGTGCAGTTGACACACCTTGTAGGGGTGCGCCCCCATCGCCAACGCGGCGAATTGCGCGTCGGACATCACCGGTATCCCCACGTTGCGATTGTGTGCCTTGGCGGCGAACTGGCTCTTGTCCAACGTGGTGACGCAACCTGTGTCATGCGTGAGGGTGACGTCGGGGTTGGCCTCCTCCTTCATCACTTCGATCTTTCGCTGCGTGGCGAAGGATCGAGTGAAGTCGCGCTCGACCAGGATGTGGCGGAAGCCGAACCCGCAGCAGTCGAAGAAGGTCGAGTAATCGCCGACTTTCGCCCCGAGCGCCAGAACGAGGGCCGACACGGTGGCGGTGCGCTCACCGCCGTAGATGTCAGGGTCGTAGATCGCGTCCTCCTGGACCAGCTTGTAGTAGTGGCAGGCGGGATGAACCGAAGCAGTGATGTCGGAGAAGTCATGCACTTGGAGCGCGGCGAAGCGGTCCCGCATGGCGTGGACCCATTCCGAGTAATGAACGATCTCCTCCGGCATGACGAGCTCTTTTCCGAGCTTGCCCATGATGTCTCGCACCTGGGCACGCAGGTCGGCGTGGGACACGAGCTCCTCCCGAACCTCCTTGTAGTGCCCATAGGAGGTGCCGCAGTGGATGATCGGGAAGTAGCCGACCTCGTGGGCGGCGGCGAAGTTCCTCATCGCCACCCCTGCCTGGGCCGCGGCGTTCGACGTGGCCGAGGCGTAATAGTTCCAGGCGGTGCACGACGTCTGGTCGGTGGGGTCGTTGTACTCCAAACCGAGCTTGCGGTTGAGCCAGAAAATGGCAGTCGAGTATCCCGGGATGTGACCGCACTGCCCGCAGGACTTGTGATGCCAGGTCATCTGCTCGGGGATCTTCTTGATCCGCCCGTACTTGGTCGTGACTTCGACGTATGGCTCGGGTACCCGCTGGACGATGAGCTCCCCGGCGTCCTCCAACTCGAACAGTCTCTCCCGCATGTCGACGGTCGGAGCATTGGCAGGGTCCGGCCGCGGCTTCACCCTGATCGCTTCGATGGGGATGATGCTCATTGCGAGTTCCTCCTGCGGGTGTCGGTCATATCTGGTATCCGGCGTCTTCCAAGCTCTCCTCCATCACATCGAGAATGATCATGTGGAGGCCCTCGTCCACCTCGGCGATCATGTCCATGACGCCGGTCAGGTGCCAGATCAGGTACAGCTCGTTCAGGGTCTTCTGTTCGACCACCCAGCTCATGGACGTGGTGTGCAGTGTTTCTGGTGGCAACGCCCTGCGCCATAGGTCGAGCTTGGCGGAGACCTCCGTCACACCAGGGCCCCAGTCGGGGAAGGCGTCGGCCTGCAGCATGTCGGGCGACACCTGAGTGCCTGTGGTCATGATCTTGTAAACGATCCGGGTGTACCCCTCGAGCGCCTCCTTCGATGACGCCAGGCCGTTGCTCACGGCGACCTCACGCAGGATCGTGATGAGGCCACCGGGTGAGTTCTGCCGGGGGCACCTATTGCAGGAGAAGCACTGCGAACAGTTCCAGACGTCGTCGTTCATCTGCTCGAAGATCAACTCGACGTCCTCGCGAGCCGCCGCTTGGGCGATCTTTCGGGGTGAGAAGTCGTAGAAACGGGCCGAAGGACAGGCCGCCACACAAATGCCACACTCGTAACAGCCGTAGAGGTAGTCGGGAAAGCGCGGGTCGCCCTTGACCTCTTCCCACAGCCGGAGCTTCTCGTCGTAGGGGACGTCCGTGTAGTGGTCAGGAGACAGCGTGGCACCACCGACCTTCGCAAACGTGGTGGGTGCCGTCGCGCCAGACATCAGAAGCTGATCACCGCATCCGCTCTGGCCGCCATGTCGTTGAAGGCAGCGCCGCCGATCATCTCGACGCCTTCGATGAGATCCTCGATCTGCAGGTCCACCAAGTCGAGCGACGGCTGGCAGACCAGGAATCGAACGCCGATGTCCTGGGCCTGCTTGATGAAGGACTGGAGCGGCGCCCCGCCCTCCTTGGCGGCCAGGGTCTCGCCGATCCCCTTCGCGAGGAGGGTGGGACCGTGCATCGTGAAGTAGATCGCCACATCCATGTCCATGGCGGCGGCGGCAGTCGACAGATAGAAAGGCGTTGCCGACTTCGACGGCTCATCCACGCCGTGCGTCTGGACGTAGAGAATCAGGGCGTCGCCTTCCATCCATCCTCCTTCTGTCGAATCGGCCGTCAGACGAACAACGCGATGTCGGCTTCAGATGCGAAGTCGAGGAAAGCGGTGGCGCCGAGACACGAGGCTTCCGGCATCACGTCCTCCAGCTTCACGTTCATGACGCCCATCGTGGTGGCACACGCGTAGAACTTCACCCCGCTCTCCAGGCACATCTCCATCATCGTGGGGAAGTCGGGGATGTTGGACTTCTTCATCCAACTCTTCATCATCTTCGTGGCGACGGTGTTCATGCCCGGCAGGATCCCGAGGATCGTCGGGACTCTGAACTCGGGCCCACTGGAGAGGGGTGGCGGCGAGGCGGCGTTGCCGACCGCCGACACCTTCAGTTTCTTGTTGCGCTTCGGATTGACGATGTCCAACCCATAGAACGTGCAGAAGATCCGCACGTCCCAATCGAGGGCCGCGGCCGTCGTGGCCATGATCAGGACGGGGTAGACCTCGTCCAACCCGCCCTTGGACGCGACCAGCGCCAGGCTCTTCTGCTTGGGCGGGGACTCGGCGACGGGGGCGATGGCTTCATCCAACCTCGGGATTGCTTCGGTAGTCACAACGAAGGGGTCTCCTTCCTCCTAGTGGGTCCGTCGGAACCAGAAGACGAACTTGCCGTCCTCGGCGGTTTGTGCGACCAACTCGTGCCCGGTCTGGCGAACCCACGCCTCCATGTCGGGCGGCGCTCCGGGATCGGTGGCGATCATCTGGAGGATCTGACCGACTTCGAGGGTCTTGATCGCCTTGGAAGTCTTGACCACCGGTATCGGGCAGAGCAGGCCCGTGCAGTCGAGTACCAGATCGGTTTCGATCTCTACGGTCACGTTCCGGTCTCCTTGTCCGCGGAGTCATCCGAACCGGTGATCCCGCAAGCCACGGGTGTATTCATGTACTCAGATACACGAATGTCTTAGATGCAGTATGCCCCATTGATACCGAGAGCGTCACCGATTCCGGGAATTTCTCGGGATCGTCGGACAATCGCTTCTACGACGCCGGTATGCATGTGGCATAGTCATTGCATGTCGAATCTCCGACGCGAGTTGCACAACCTCCACGCGAGCGTCTGCAAGGGTCTGGCGGACCCGAAGCGTCTAATGATCATCAACGCGCTGCGAGACGGCGAGAAGGCCGTCAGCGATATCTGCGCCGAGTTGGGATTGGCGCAATCCAACGTCTCACAGCACTTGTCCATCCTGCGCGACAAGGGTCTCGTGAGAACCCGACGTGATGGCCAGTTCGTCCTGTACTCGCTCACATCGCCAAAGATCATTCAGGCGATGGATCTCCTGCGCGAAGTGATGGCCGAACAAGTCAGATCGGTCGCCACGGTCGACTGAGAGCGGCGGTGGAGTATGTCGGCCAGACCGCGAGTACTGTTCTAGGCGAGATCCAGCCAGCGGCCGCGACTCTCACCCGTCGAGCTGAACCCGGCCGAGGTGGAGATCTGCCACCGCATTCCGAAACGATCGACGAAGGCCAGCCAACCCTCGGCCTCACTTTCGATGACGGTTTCGACCGGGAGCCGTGAGCGAAGTCCTTCCATCTCCTCGTTGTTCATGGTGAAGCCGATCGTGTAGATCTGCTCTCCGGTCGACTCCGCCGCCAGCAGGGCGAGCACGACGTCGTCGCATTGCAGTGCCACCATGCCGATCGAGATCCCGGCTGCCTCTGCTTCCTCCCAACCGCTCCCGGGAGGGAGGGTGGCCCAGGCCTCGGCGTGGGGGCCTCCCGGCTCCATGGCAGCTTCGCGGAAGAGGACATTCATTCCGAAGATGGCCCGGTAGTAGTCCTCGGCCGCCCGTAGGTCCGAGATCATGAGGGCCACATGTCGGAAGCGCACCCGGCAATCGTACGGCCCCGCCCGCACCGACGTCACACCGTCTGGCTGCCGTCCGTGAGCGAGTGTGCCCAGCATTACCCCGAGCTCAATGTGTTCCACCGCCCGCCTGGTCTCGCAACAAGGTGGGCCTTGGCCGGCCACGTCCGGGGCTCTGTGCCACACTCGGTCAGTGGCGGTTCAGCACCTCATCGAAGCAGCGATGGTCTCGGTCGGGTTGCGCTTCGCCGACCCCCACCTCGAACGCGAGTTCTTGACCGAGAACATCGGTCGCTCCCTGGGCCAGTATCGGGCGGCGCTGCTCCTCGGGGCGTCCACGTACGCCGTGTTCGGGCTCCTCGACCGCCTCATCATCGACGACCCCATCTATGAACACATCATCCGCTTCGGCCTGGTGATGCCGGCGCTGTTGGTCCTCGCCCTCCTGACCTTCGCCATTCGACCGGGCCCCTGGATCGAACCGGCCATGTCCTTCGGCGCCCTCATCGCCGGCCTCGGCGTCATTGCCATCATGGTCTCTTCCGAGCTCCCACCTGATTACGGCCAAGCCGGCGTGATGGTCGTCTTCTTCTTTGTCTTCGTCTTCTCCCGCCTTCGCTTCGTCTACGCGCTCATTCCCTGCCTGGGCATCCTGGTCGCCTACGAGGTGGCTGGCATCGTCGGCATGTCGATGACTCCGGCGACGCTGCTCTACAACAACTTCTTCCTGCTGGCCGCTTTCGCGGTCGGGGCGGGCGGCTCCTACACCCTCGAGCGCCTCTTCCGTCGCGACTTCGTCCGAGAACGCGAGTTGGACCGCGAGCGTAAGCGCTCGGAGGCCCTGCTCCTCAACGTGCTCCCGCCCGTGATCGCCGAGCGTCTTCAGGCTGAGCCAGGCGCCATCGCCGACCACTTCGACGGGGTCACGGTCCTGTTCGCCGATATCGCCTCGTTCACACCTCATTCAGCGCAGTACCACCCGGCCGACCTGGTACGCATGCTGGACCGCATCTTCACCCGTTTCGACGCGCTGGCCGAACACCACGGCATGGAGAAGATCAAGACCATCGGGGATGCGTACATGGCCGTCGGCGGCGTTCCCCAACCCCAGGACGACCACGCCCACCGTGCCGCCGAGATGGCCCTCGAGCTCCTGAGGGCAGCCTCCGAGTTCGTCTGGCCGGATGGCGAGCCCGTCTCGATGCGGGTCGGCATCAGCTCGGGCCCGGTCGTTGCCGGCGTCATCGGCCAGAGCAGGTTCGCCTACGACCTCTGGGGCGACACCGTCAACACGGCCAGTCGCATGGAGTCCCACGGCGCACCGGGATGCATTCAGGTGTCCGAGGAGACGTACGAAATCCTGCGGGACGACTATGAGTTCTCCGGGCCAGCCGTCGTCGAGGTGAAAGGCAAGGGGGCAATGACGACGTACCTCCTCGTCGATCGACGTTCGTCCCAGACATCACTCACCGTGACGATGGCGCCCAATAGCCAGGATCTCCCCGTCCCGCCGGCCAACCTCTGACCCCCCGCCAACCGTGACTCCCCGCCAACCGTGGGCCAGCCAACACACTCAGTGTGTTGGCGAACCCAGGGTACGCGAACACACCCAG
>CAZCRP010000007.1:0-28029 GCA_964501055.1 uncultured Acidimicrobiaceae bacterium | reverse complement strand
CGGCCTCCATGCGCAGCACGGTTGGGACCCACATCCCTCCCCGCACACCGAGGGCGCGCACGTCGTCATCGGTGAGGAACAGGCCGTGTTCGATCGAGTCGACTCCCGCCCGCACCGCCATCGATGCGACGTCGGGCGCCATCGTGTGCACCGCCAGCCTGGCGCCGGCGGCGTGGACGACACGCACCGCATCGGCGATCGCCTGTTCGCTGAAGTTGGGGACCGGCCCGCGTCCCTTGCGGGGCCAGTCACCGATCACCTTCACCCAGCCGGCAGACTCGGCCGCGGCTCTCGTCACTGCCGCCGTGAGCCCGGAGTCGTCCACTTCGACGGCAAAGCCCGGGAAGTAGCCGTCTACGCCGGCGATGATCCTTCCCGCCGCCTGCAAGTGGGGCCGGGCGTCGGGGGGCCGGTCTGTGAGCGTCAGGACGGCCGTGTCGCTCGAGCCTTTGTCGAAGACGAGGAACACACCTTCCGAGACGGCCAGGAACGCCCGGGATGCGATCTCGGCGGGCACCCCCGGGACGAGATGATCCATGTTGTCGTGGGCGAGGTGCGCGTGGCCGTCTGCCAGGCCGGGAAGACAGACCGCAGACGACAGGTCGAGGACCGCGCCCCGCCCTTCCTCGACCCACCGGCCCTCGGCGATCCCCCGTTCGAACGTGTCGCCGGCGATGTCGGTCATGATCACACGCATGGCGGACAGCGTAGGAGGCGGCATCGGATCGACTACCGGACCGAGCGGGGTTGAATGAGCCCATGCGTCTGATCGTGGTCCTCGCCCTCGTGCTGGCGGCCTGCGCCCCGTCGCAGGGAGGCGTGGACGTCACCCCCTCGACTTCGCCCACGGACTCTTCCACCACCACGACCAGCCGGCCACCGACGACCACCACCTCGATCGTCACGAGCGATCTCACGGCCACGACTTGTCCCACCGACGGCGACTTCACCCTGCTGTGCGAGGCCTACGACCTGATCGCCCGCAACTATGTCGATCCCATCGACGACGAGGTGCTGGCTGAGGCCGCCATCGAGGGCCTCCGCTTCTTCGATCTCTCCGGCACCCAACCCGGGGCGCTGACATGTGCGGTGCCGACCGAGAGCTTTCTCCGGGTATGCGAGGAACTCGACCGGATCGACGTCGGCGGTGACGGAGTCGAGGCGCTGTTGTTCGGGATCGCCGAGTTCGGCCTCGACGCGAACAGCTCCTACATCAATCCCGCCTCGCTCCTGCTCATTCAGGAGGAGCAGACCGGGAGCGTCGAAGGCATCGGCGCCCTGGTCACCACCGAGGACCGCGCGAGCGACGACCCAGAGAACACCACCTGCGGCATCCTGTCGGACAGTTGCGTGCTCGTCATCGTTTCGACTCTGCCGGGGAGTCCGGCCGCGGCGGCGGGGGTGCTGCCGGGTGACGAACTGGTCGCAGTCGACGGGCTGGCGGTAGCAGGTCTGTCGATCGATGACGTGACGGCGATCGTGCGCGGGCCGGCGGGAACGGATGTGACGATCACCTTCGATCGTGAGGGTGCCGAGGTCGACATCACGATCACGCGGGCGGCGATCGAGATCCCCGTCACCCAGATCGAGAGCTTCGGCGAGGTCGGCTACCTCCGACTCAACTTCTTCACCGGGAATGCCGGAAGGCAGGTGGAGCAGGATCTCACGACCCTGCTGGCGGCGGGGGCGACGACGATCGTGCTGGACCTCCGGGACAACCCGGGAGGGACGCTGGAGGCGGCGCTGGACGTCGCCAGCGAGTTCATGGCGGATGGCCTGGTGGTGCGCACCGTCGGCCCGGACGAAGAGCGGAGCTATCCGGTGCGCAACGACGGGGTTGCCACCGACCCGGCGATCGAGCTGGTCGTGTTGGTGAATCGAGGATCGGCCAGTGCCTCGGAGGTGGTGGCGGGGGCACTGCAGGAACGCGGGCGAGCATTGGTGGTGGGCGAGACCACGTTCGGCAAGAACACGGTCCAGCAGCGTTTCGGACTATCGAACGGCGGGGCGATGCGGCTGACCATCGCCCGCTGGATCACCCCGGAGGGGGTCGACTTCGACAACGGGATCGTCCCCGACGTGGAGTTGCAACTCGACGCCGCTCTGACACCGGCCGAGGTCGTCGACCTCGTGCTCGGCTGACGCGCCCGGCCATCAGGCCGGTGCAGCTAGAAGGCGACCTGGCAGAATCCGTGGTTGCAGTACCCGGTCGGGTTCTTGGCGAGATACTGCTGGTGGTAGTCCTCGGCGTAATAGAACGGGCCCGCCTCGCGGATCTCGGTCGAAATCGTGCCGAAGCCGGCATCGGTCAACCGGGCCTGATAGAGGTCCCGCGATCGCACCGCCTCGTGTGCCTGGCGATCCGTGGTGGTGTAGATCGCCGAGCGGTACTGCGTGCCGATGTCGTTTCCCTGCCGGTTCGGCGTCGTCGGATCGTGGTTCTCCCAGAACTCCTTGAACATCGCCTCCAGCGCCAACCTCTCCGGGTCGTAGACGACGATTGCGGCTTCGGCGTGACCGGTACGGCCGGTGCACACTTCCTCGTAGGTCGGATTGGGGGTGTGTCCACCCTGGTAGCCGGCGGCAGTCGTCCACACCCCGTCGAGCCTCCAGAAGAACCGCTCGGTCCCCCAGAAACACCCCATCGCGAACGAGATCACCTCGTGACCTGCGGGGAACGGCGGAGTCAGTGGATTGCCGTTGACGAAGTGCGGTCGCAGCGTGGCCACGGGCGTGTCCCGACCGGGAAGCGCCTCGTCTGGCCCGATGATGGCGGAACGAGT
Source organism: uncultured Acidimicrobiaceae bacterium (assembly GCA_964501055.1). Lineage (GTDB taxonomy): Bacteria > Actinomycetota > Acidimicrobiia > Spongiisociales > ZC4RG35 > DATHWB01. The sequence continues at coordinate 25,246 of CAZCRP010000007.1, read as the reverse complement.
CTTGGAACGCCCGAACATGACGCCAGTATCGCGGTGAACCGTGGCTAGTGACGCCTGGTGCGGCTTTCACGATCCGGGCCCGACGAATACCCTGGTCGGACCGATGCACGTCCGACGAGGGCTCGCCGCCCTCACCGTCGCCCTGACGCTCCTCTCCGGCGTCGCCCCCGTCCTCGCCCAGGTCGACGAGGCGGAGAAGGGCGCCCGCGATGCGGCCGAGCAGGTCGGCGCGGCATACGCCGTCGTGTCGTCGGCCGTGGCCGACGCCGAGGCCATCGAATCGGCCTTGTTCGCGGCCCTCGACGAGTACCAGATGGCCTCGATCGAGCTGTCCGTGGCCGGCGTGCGGCTGCAGCAGCTCACCGAGTCGCTGACATACGCCGACGCCCGTGCACTGGCCGCGGCCGAACAACTCGCGATGCACACCGTCACCGCATACATGGAGGCGGTGACCAGCACGGCGAGCATCGTGCTCGACACGGGCAGCCTCGAGGAGGCCCTGTTCGTCGGTCAGGTGGTTCGCGAATCGCAGTCGAACGCGCTCACGACCCTGGGCGACCTGGTGGTGCAGCGCAACGAGCTCGAGCGGATTCGCGCACAGCAGGCCGTCGAGCTGGTCCAGGTCCAATCCCTCGAACAGCAGCTGGCCAGTCGCACCGTCGATCTCGAGGAGCTATTCGCCCAGGCCAACAGCGAAGTGGCCACTGCGTTCGCGCGGGCGGCGCGCGCCGATGCCGAATACCGGGCAGCCCTCGACGGCGTCGAGCGTGCCATCGCCGAGGAGAACGCCGCCCGTCGAACGGAGCCGGTCACGACGACGACCGCCCCTCCCAACACCACGACCACGACCACGACCACGACCGACACCCCGGACCCCGCCACGACCACGACCACGACCGTCTCGGAGTGGCCGCCGATGCCGATCAGCGACCGGACGATGGCGTGGCGACCCGCGCTCGAGGCCCACTTCGCGCCGGATCTCGTGCTCGACGCGCTGGTGATCATCCAATGCGAGAGCCTCGGGGACGCATCGGCGGTGAACCCGTACTCGGGAGCAGCAGGGCTGTTCCAGTTCATGCCTGGCACCTGGGCGGTAGCCAGTGTCCAGTCGGGCGTGGGTGAGGCCTCGGTGCTCGATGGGGAAGCGAACATCATCGCCGCCTCGTGGCTCGCCGAGTACTACCGGGCGCGGACCGGGGACCCGTGGCGACCGTGGTCGTGCCGCTCCCGCCTCTGACGACGAGCGGCAAGGCTTTCGCATTCTGAAACGTGGGTGAAACAGGGGTCGTGCATGGTGGTCGTGCACCGTCACATATGGGGGTTGATGCATGTCATCCGTGATCGTCGGAACACCACAGTCGAGGGCGCTGGTCGACGGAGTCGCCGCCACCCTCCGCATGTTCGAGCGTCAAGCCGCAGGAACCGCTCGCGGACAGGGCGCCGCAGCCCGGCGGCTCGGGACCTTCCAGCGGTCGCTGGCGAGGGCACTGCAGGCGGCGCATCTCGAGTCCGTGCAGGAGCTGGGACTGGGTGAGGGCGGGTGAGGCGCTCCGCCGCCTGACCCGCTCTACATGGGGATGGCCCGGCCGGTTGCCGCTCGAAAGAGCCGGATGCGGCCGGGAGCCCAGGTCAGCTCCAGCCGGTCGCCCGGCCGCACTGCGGCCGGGCGATACTCGCTCATGACGAATGCTCCCACCGCGCTCGGGCCGAGCCCGAACAGGATGTGAGTCGAGGAACCCAGATGCTCCACCCTTCCGACCGTGACGTGGATCGTCCTCCCGAAGGGCGTCCCCGGTGGCGCAACTCCGAGCTCATGGGCGTGCAGGCCGACGACGACCCTCTCGCCGTCGACCACTCCGACAGGCGCCCGGTCGAGCTCGATCCGGTCCCGGCCGACCTCCACCCGGGCCGCGTCATCTTCGAGACGCAGCGCCCCCGGAAACAGGTTCATGGGCAGGGCGCCGACGAAGGACGCGACCTCCGTCGTGGCCGGGGCGTCGAACACGGACAGGGGCGAGCCCACCTGGGCGATGCGACCCCCGATGACCACGGCCAGCACGTCGGCCACCGCCATCGCCTCCTCGTAATCGTTGGTGGCCAGCACCGTCGTGATCTGCTCCGACTCGTGCAGTTGGCGCAGCTCGGCGCGGAAGCGACGGCGGATGAGCGGGTCGGCGCGGGACAGCGGCTCGTCCAGCAACAGCACCTGCAAGCCATCCCGGGAGATGGCGTGCGCCGCCGCCACCATCCCCCGCTCTCCCCCGGACAGCGTCCTCGGCCGGCGGCCGAGGAGACGCGACACTCCTGTTCGACGGGCGCTCCTGGTGGAGACCTCCTCGACATGGGCGGGATCTGCTCCGCCCACCTCGAGGGGGAAGCGGAGATTGCCGCCGACGTCGAGGTGTTCGTAGAGCGCGTCGTCCTGGAACACCATCGCCACCCCGAGTCTCCTCGCGCTGCCGGCCTCGACGGTCCGACCCGCCACGCTCACCGTTCCGCTGTCGGGAGCCAGCAGCCCGGCGACCATCCGCAGCAGGGACGTCTTGCCCGATCCCGACGGCCCCACGAGCGCGGTCAGAGACCGGGAGGGGATGACGAGGTCGACGTCGGCGAGTAGCTGTCTCCCGTCGACGGTCTTGGACACCCCGGCGAAGACGACATCCGCCATCTGCACACCGTACGCCGCGCCGAAGGAGGACGTTCCCGATGCCAACATGAGCAGCCATGGACGCGACCACCGGCCATCACCGACATCTGGGCGCTACCCCCGAGGGGGACGGCGTGAACTTCGCCCTGTGGTCGAGTATCGCCGACGCGGTCGTGCTCTGCCTGTTCGACGGCGGCGAGGAGACGCGGCTGACGCTTCCCGCCCGCACGGGGGATGTGTTCCACGGCCACGTCTCCGGCATCGGCCCGGGAGTCGAATACGGCTTCCGGGTCCGCGGCCCGTGGGATCCCACCGGCGGCCATCGTTGCAACCCCGCCAAGCTCCTCGCAGATCCCTACGCGCGGCGTCTCGCCGGCGGGCTGGGCGACGAGCGGATCCTGGTCGGGCACGCCGCCCGCAACCAGTCTCTCCCCGATGCTCGCGACAGCGCGAAGCACACGGTGCGGTCGGTCGTCGTCGACGGGGACTTTCCCTGGGAAGGGGACGCCCCGCTCCGCATCCCACTGGCCGACACGATCGTCTATGAGACGCACGTCAAGGGGATCAGCCGTCTCCACCCGGATGTCCCCGAGCACCTGCGCGGGACCTACGCCGGCCTCGCCCACCCGGCGGTGATCGGCCACCTCCAGACGGTGGGTGTCACCGCGGTCGAATTGCTCCCCGTCCACCAGTTCGTCCATGACGGCTTCCTCCGCGAGCGCGCCATGCGCAACTACTGGGGGTACAACACCCTCGGCTTCTTCGCTCCTCACCACGAGTACGCCGCCACTGACGATCCCGTCGCCGAGTTCAAGGGGATGGTGAAGCTGCTCCATGCCGCAGGGCTCGAGGTGATCATCGATGTCGTCTACAACCACACCGCCGAAGGAAGCCACCTGGGACCGACACTCGGTCTGCGCGGCATCGACAACCGGGCGTACTACCGGCTCGACCCACACAACCAGAACCAATACCTGAACTGGACCGGAACGGGCAACGCCCTCGACCTGAGTTCGCCACCGGCGCTGCGCCTGGTGATGGACAGCCTCCGGTACTGGGTGGAGGAGATGCACGTCGACGGCTTCCGATTCGATCTCGCCACCACGCTGGGGCGGACGCACGCCGACTTCGATCCGCTGGGGGCGTTCTTCGGGGCGGTCTCCCAGGATCCGGTGTTGCAGGACACCAAGCTGATCGCGGAGCCCTGGGACATGGGGCCGATGGGCTACCGAGTCGGTCAGTTCCCCGCCCGCTGGTCGGAGTGGAACGACACGTATCGGGACACCGTGCGTGACTTCTGGCGCTCCACCCCGGGGGCCCTCGGGTCGTTCGGGAGCGCCGTGACAGGCTCGTCGCAGCTGTACGAGCTGAGCGGCCGCTCGCCGACCGCCTCGATCAACATCGTCACGACCCACGACGGGTTCACCCTCCGCGACGTCGTCTCCTACGACCACCGCCACAACACCGCCAACGGCGAGGACAACCACGACGGCCACCACGACAACCGGTCGTGGAACTCGGGAGCGGAGGGCCCCACGGACGATCCGCAGGTGCTCGAGATCCGTCGCCGCCGCACCCGCGCCATGCTGCTCACACTGATCCTGTCACAGGGCGTTCCGCACTTGCTCGGCGGGGACGAGATCGGCCGTACCCAGCGTGGCAACAACAACGCCTACAACCAGGACAACGAGATCTCCTGGTACGGATGGGACACCGCCGACGGGGACTTGCTGGCGTTCGTGGGCCGCCTGGTGCGTCTCCGCCGGGACCACCCCACGTTTCGGCGGACCGCCTGGCTGCACGAGCATGCCGACTCCACCCACGACCTGGTGGGCTGGTTCGCCTCCGACGGCGCCGAGATGACCCCGGATCACTGGGACGAACCCGACCGCGCCTGCGTCGCCCTGTACCTGGCGGGACGGGCCGTCCACACCGCGGGAGGAAACGTCACCGACGACGACGCCCTCCTGTTGTTCAACGGCTCCCCCGACGAGGCGGCGTTCCTCCTCCCGGACTCGATCGGCCCCGACGGCTGGCAGCTGACGATCGACTCCACCGATCCCTCTCGCGCCGGACCCGTGTCGGGAGAGATCGTCGTCGGCGCATTCGGCGCCACCGCCCTCCTCCGCCCGCAACGGTGAGGGGGGTTGGGCGTACCCTGGGTTCCCAGCTACCGCCACGGTGCTCCACAGCCCACGGTTCGTCGGGTTCCGACGCGATCACGGCGAACCGTGGGCTCCCAGCTACCGCCGCGGTACTCCTGAACCCTGGGTACGCGGCACCCCCCTTTACTCGGGTTCGGTGATCACCGAGTTCTTGGGGACGGCGACGATGCCGCCGTCGGAGATTTCGAAGCCGCGCGCCTTGTCACGCTCCACGTCGAACCCGATGCGGGCGTTGGGCGGCACGTGCACGTTCTTGTCGACGATGGCGTTGCGCAACTGGGCGCCGCTGCCCACCACGACGTCCTCCAACAGCACGGTCCCCTCCAGCACCGCCCCGGGGTCGACCCTCACCCAGGGCGACAGGACCGAGTTGCGGACATAGCCACCCGAGATCACGACCCCGTTGGAGAGGATGGAGTCCGCCAACTGGCCCGGTCCGTGCTCCGCCACTGCCACCACCTTGGCGGGCGGGGCGGTGACATCGCTCGTGAAGATCGGCCAATCGGTGTTGTAGAGATTGAAGACCGGGTCGACGGACACCAGATCCATGTGGGACTCGAAGTACGAGTCGAGCGTGCCGACGTCGCGCCAGTAGGCGTGCTCACGTTCGGTCACCCCCGGCACCTCGTTGGTGGTGAAGTCGTACACGTGCGCTTCGCCCTTGTCCACGAGCGCCGGAATGAGGTCACCGCCCACATCGTGCTTGGAGTCGTCGTTGAGCGAGTCCTCCTCGATGAGGTCCAACAGCACCCTGGTGTCGAAGACGTAGTTGCCCATCGACGCCAGCACCATCGTCGGATCGTCTGGGAGCGGGGTCGGATCCGACGGCTTCTCACGGAAGCGGTCGATCTTGGTCGAGGCCCCTCGTTCGATGATGCCGAACGACGATGCCTGGTCGATCGGCACCCGGATCCCCGCCACGGTGGCTCCGGCCCCCGACTCGACGTGCGCCTCCAGCATCTGGCGCGGATCCATCCGGTAGATGTGATCGGCCCCGAACACGAAGATGTGCTCCGGCTGCTCGTCGGTGATGATGTTGACGTTCTGGAACAGCGCGTCGGCAGAGCCGAGGAACCACCGCTTCCCCATCCGCATCTGGGCGGGAACCGAGGTCACGTAGTTGCCGAGCAGGGTCGACATCCGCCAGGTGCGCGACAAGTGCACGTTGAGGCTGTGGCTCTTGTACTGGGTCAGGACGACGATCCTCCGATAGCCGCCGTTGACCAGATTCGACAGCGCGAAGTCGATCAGGCGGTAGTGGCCCCCGAACGGCACCCCCGGCTTGGCCCGATCACGGGTCAGAGGGAGCAAGCGCTTGCCCTCCCCGCCGGCGAGCACCATGGAGAGGACACGACGGGGGTTCGGACTCGGTCTCATCGTCGGTCGCGCTCCTTGCTGACGATCCGCACCATACCGAGCGGCACGGCGACGCGACCGGAGACCATCGCCGGCTCAGCCAGCGGGTGTCAGGAAGGTGACCGACAGTGGGGGAACGTCGAACCGCAGCGACTGCTCCTGGCCATGCTGGCGGTCCGGTTCGGTGGAGACCGCGGCAGGGGCGATCCCCGATCCGCCGAATTCGGCGCCGTCGCTCGAGAGCAGGACGCTCCACGTCCCCGGGCTCGGCACCCCCACCCGGTACTCGCTCCACACCTCGGGTGTGAAGTTGCAGATGACGAGCACCGGTGGGTGCCCGTCGGCGCGGCGCAGGAAGGCGATGGTGGAACGGGAGCGGTCATCGGCCTCGATCCACTCGAAGCCGTCCTCGTCGAGATCACGCAGATGGAGGGCAGGAGTGGTGCGATACATGTGGTTCAGGGCGGCGGTGAAGGTCATCACCCCCGCGTGGACGGCGTAGTCGAGCATGTAGAACGGGAGCTCTCCTTCGTGGTTCCACTCGAACGGAGAAGCGATCTCTCCCCCCATGAACAGGAGCTTCTTCCCCGGCAGCGCCCACTGGTACGCCAGCAGCGACCGGAGCCCGGCGAATCGGCGCCACTCGTCGCCGGGGAGCTTGTCGAGGAGGGACCGCTTGCCGTGCACCACTTCGTCGTGTGACAGCGCCAGCACGTAGTTCTCGGTGAAGGCGTACAGCCCGCGGAACGTCAGCAGCCGGTGGTTGTCCTCGTAGCCGCGAAAGATCGGGTCCATCCCGAAGTACCGCAGCGTGTCGTTCATCCAGCCCATGTCCCACTTGAAGCCGAATCCCAGCCCACCGACGTCGGTCGGCCGGGTCACGAGCGGCCACGCCGTCGACTCCTCCGCAATGGTCTGGATCCCAGGAAAGCGCCCGTAGAGCGAGGCGTTCAGCTTGCGGACGAAGGAAACCGCCGCCAGGTTCTCCCGTCCGCCGTGCTCGTTGGGGATCCACTCGCCCTCCTTGCGGGAGTAGTCCAGGTACAGCATCGACGCCACGCCGTCCACCCGGAGGCCGTCGGCGTGATAGACGTCCAGCCAGTAGTGGGCCGACGACAGCAGGAACGCCCGCACTTCGTTGCGCCCGTAGTTGAAGATGAACGAGCCCCAGTCGGGGTGGAATCCTTGCCGGGGGTCGGAGTGCTCGTAGAGGTGGGTGCCGTCGAAACGGGCGAGCCCGTGGGCGTCGACGGCGAAGTGCGACGGCACCCAGTCGAGGATCACGGCGATCCCGCGCTGGTGCATGATGTCGATGAACTCCATCAAGCCCTGCGGCGGTCCGAAGCGGCTGGTGGGAGCGAAGTAGCCGGTGGACTGGTAGCCCCACGACCCGTCGTAGGGGTGCTCCATCACCGGCATCAGCTCGAGGTGGGTGAAGCCCGTGCGCTCCAGGTGGTCGGCGAGCCCCTTGGCCAGCGCGACATACTCCATCGGCCCCTGCCGGGACCACGAGCCCAGGTGGCACTCGTAGATCGAGATAGGCGCGTCGAACGCGTTTCGCTCGGCCCGGGAGGCCATCCACTCGCTGTCACCCCAGCGATGGTCGAGATCCCAGACGATCGACGCCGTGTCGGGGGGGGTCTCGGCATGGAAGGCGAACGGATCGGCCTTCTCCAACGGCCGTCCGTCGTTGCGGGGGAGGATGAAGTACTTGTATCTCGCCCCCTTGGCGGCTCCGGCCAGCTCGATCTCCCAGACCCCGGCCTCCGAGGGGTGCATCGGATCGGCTGCCGGATCCCATGCGTTCCAGTCACCGACCACCGACACCTGCTCGGCGTTGGGAGCCCACACCCGGAAGACGGTGTGGTCCCCCTCGATGTGGGCGCCGAGATGGTGATAGAGGCGCTCGTGCTCGCCGTTGTTGAACAACCAGCGATCGTCGGCCGTGAACTCGCGAGCCATGGCTGGAGCCTAGGTGTCAAAGTCGGGATGGCCGGTCCGAGCGGAGTCCTTCCGCGCCAGGTCGTCGGCGAAGAACGTGATGGGGCTCCCGCGCCCGGCGATGGCACCGGTCGCCCTCTTTTCGGCCGTCGGCGTCACCCACGTCCTGAGCCGCGCCATGTCAGCCGCGCACCACCTTCGCCACCGTCCCACCGAGCGACACGACATACAGCTCACCACCGCCATCGGTGCCGAAGGACACCAGACCCGCCGTCGTGAGCGTCGCCCACGCGCTGGCGTCTTCGGCCACCCCTGTGTAGCGGAACGACCGCACGAAGCCGGAGCAGAAGTCGCCGTAGAAGTAGTGGCCGGCGAGTTCGGGAATTTGCGTTCCGCGGTACACGTAGCCTCCCGTGATCGAGCACCCCTGGCTGTGGTCGTACTCGAGCACCGGCAGCGTGAGCCCGGCAGGCGAGCACCCCGGCGTGAAACATCGCGTGCCCTCCATCAGCGGCCAGCCGAGGTTGGCGCCGGCGTCGAAGAGGGACAGGACGTCGACTTCCTCCCTGGCGCCCTGTCCGACGTCGCCGATGTACATCCGCAGACCATCCCAGGCGAACCGCCAGGGGTTGCGAAGACCGTATGCGAAAAGGGAGGTGGCCCCCGAGTCGACGTCGAGCGCGGTGATGGTCCCGAGGATGGTGGAGGGATCCTGACCGTTGCGATACGGGTCGCCTGCGCCGCCCCCGTCACCGACCGCCACGTACAGCCGCCCGTCCGGTCCGAAGGCGATCATGCCTCCGTTGTGGTTGGAGGCGGGCTGTGCCACCGTGAGCAGCGGCCGCGCCGAAGCAGGATCGGCTCGGTTCGGGTCACCCGCCGACACCGCGTATTCGACCACGCGGTTGGCGCCCCCGCCGTCGGTGTAGTGGACGAAGAACCTGCCGTTGTCACCGTAGGCGGGGTGGAACGCCAGCCCGAGCAGACCGCGCTCGCCGGATGTCGACACGAGGGCGGAAAGGTCGAGGAAAGGCGCGGCGCGAAGCTGGCCGTCGGCGACCACTCTGATCCTGCCGCCCCTCTCGACGACGAACAGGCGGTGATCGCCGACGGGAGCGTCGACGAAGAGCGGCTGGGACATCCCGCCGACGACGAGCTCGAGAGAGAGCGTGAGCCCGTCAACCGAAGGCCTGGGCGGCACCACCACCAGCGCCAGCTCGAAAGCACGCGCCACGAACGACGCCATCTCTTCCCTCGTGACCGCCGCGCCGGGGCAATATCGCAAGGGCACCGTGGCACAGCCATCGGTGATGCCCGCTGCCAGCAGCCGTTCGGCGTGTCCGGCGTAGAAGGCGCCGGCGGCCACGTCGGCAAAGACGCCGGTCACCGGCTCGACGGGTTGGAGTTCGAGCGCCCGCACCACGAACACCGCCATCTCGCCCCGCGTCACCGGCTGGTGCGGGCGGTAGGTGCCGTCGCCGTGCCCGACCGTCACTCCGAGTGCGGCCAGCCGCTCGACCCAGCCGTAGTACCACTGACCGGCGGCGACGTCGGCGAAGGTGGCGGCCGGTGCGTCCAACTCCGACTCGCCCAGCGCCCGCACGACGAACGCGGCCATCTCGGCCCGCGTGACAGGGTCGCCGGGACAGAAGCGGTCTCCCACCGGATCGCATCCCTGGGTGATGCCGGCGGTGCGGATGGCCTCGATGGCCGCCTCGTGGATCGAGCCGTCGTCGTCGATGAACGAGCCGCCGGGGTCGAGCGCGGCCGCGGCCGTCGCCGTCACCATCAGCGCCGCCAGCACGACCAGTCCTGTTCGTGAACGCACCACACCGCTCCCCCGTCGGGTGCCTCCGAGGCTACTCACCGACCGCGTCAGCCTCCTCGGGTCTGGAGGCTGCGAGCACGGTCAGACCCAATGCGATGGGGGCGGTCTGGGTGACGGCCACGCCCAGCGCCGCCGCCAAGATGACGATGCGCAGGATCCGTGCCCGACCCACGACCTGGTCTTCGAGCCGCGCCAGCAGTTCGGTGCTGTCTGACACCACTCGCTCGTACCCGGCGAGAACGACCGAGGCTTCGGACAGCCTGACGCGGATGGCGGCCAGGTCGTCGCTGATCTCGAGGGTGGAACTGGAGAACGTCCCCAGATCGGCGGCCACTCCGGCGAGAGTGGCCTGCTGGGTGCGCAGGAGAACCGGCAACTCCGCCAAGCGGGCGTCGATCTCTGCAAAGGATTCGCCGAGCGGCACGGCGGGGTCGTAGTCGACACCGAAGAACGACAGCCCGCGCATGACCCTGTCGACGACGTTGGCGGTGTCGATGAGCGCGGGAAGCGATTGGCGCACCGCCTCGATCGACTCGGGCACGTCCTCCGAGACGACTCGGCCGAGGCCGCGGGTGACGGCCGAAGCCCTGGTGAGGGTGAGCGAGGCGTCCGCCAGGGTCCCCTGTACGTCGCGCAGCGAGCTCGCCACGTCGTCGAACACCGAATCGACCACTGCGGTGCTCTCGGCAACGGTCTCGAGCACCCTGTTGCTCATCGCCACCGAGTCCGCGGCCGCCCGGGCGCCGTCGGTGACGAGCATCCACCCGATCACCCCTCCGACGAGGGCGGCCACGACGGTGAACGCGCCTCCCACGACCCACGACCACCCGAGCCAGCGCGGCATGTCTCGCCATTCCACGCCGCCAGCTTGGCAGGGAGTGTGGCGAACCCAGGGTTCCCAGCTACCGCGGCGGTACTCCCCAGCCCACGGTTCGTCGCGTTCGGCGGGTCCACGGTGAACCGTGGGCTCCCAGCTACCGCGGCGGTACTCCTGAACCCTGGGTACGCCGCGCCCCTCTCAGTCCGAATCGTCCGCCACCCATAGCGCCACGGTTTCCGGCGCCAGCGCCTCCGCGAGCACAGACTCGGTCCGGGCCGTGACCTGGGCGAGGTCCAGGCTGTGTCGCAGCTCGTCTGCGACTCGTGCGACCACCTGTCCGGCGTCGTACCGGGACCGGAAGAAGCGGCGATCCACGGCCCGCTGCACCCTCCGCGCCAGCGGCAGGAACACCGACGCCACCGCCAGCGTCGACACCGCCACCGGCAGATCGCCCTCCACGGGAAGCAGACCCCGCAACAGGACCACCGAGCCGGAGTAGGCGGCGAGCAGCACCCCGACGACGACTGCATAGGTGACGGTACGCGACACGATGCGGTCGATCTCATAGAGCCGGTAGCGCAGCACGGCGGCCACCACCGCCAACGGCAATGCCCAGAAGCCACCAACCACGACAATCCGCATCAGGACGTCCACCACCCCGGTCGTGTCCTCGTCCGTCAGCGGCGAGATCAGCACGAGCAGGCCGATGACGAAGGCGGCACCGGTGAGGAACATCGAGAGTTGAGCCCTCTCCACCCCCTCCGACCGACGGAACCGACCGACCAGGGCGACGATCCCGAACACGGCTCCGAGCGGCAGCGCCAGGAGCGCCTGGTCGAAGAATGTCACCAACCACTCAGGTCCGCCCAACGGATTCTCCCTGCCCGTGACGTCCATGGGACCGGGACGGAAGAACAACGCAGGCGGCACGACCACGAGCAACATCACCGTGCACGCCCAGAACGGCCAGCGCAGCCAGCGGGTGGGGAGGCGACCGTTCGGGAAGAGATACAACAGCGCGACGATCCCCCAGAACGTGACGATGACCACCGCGCTGCTGACGAGCTCGAGGATCTCGCTGAACCGTCCGCGAGTGATCCCGGCCAGCCATCCACCGATGAAGATCGTGCCGGCCGCCACCCCCACCGCGGTGAGCAGCCGGCCTATCGGGTTGGCCGGGCGCAACGCCAACAGGACAGCACCGGCCACCGGGAACGGCAGCAACCCGAAAGGCCACACCCAATCCTCGGACCGCGTGGAAGCGGGGTCGGCCACCTCCCACAGGATCCCGCCGGTAGCAATGGCCGCCCACGCCAGGTGCATAAGCAGCCGGCGACTCTTCGCGCGTTCGGCCAATCCTCGATTCTCCCTCGTCGTGTCCGACACACCGTCGCCGGACGCCGTCACGCCACCGTTACGGAAGCCCGTCGGAGGGGAGTGCCGCGTACCCAGGGTTCCCAGCTACCGCGGCGGTACTCCCCAGCCCACGGTTCGTCGCGTTCGGCGGGTCCACGGTGAACCGTGGGCTCCCAGCTACCGCGGCGGTACTCCTGAACCCTGGGTACGCCGCGCCCCCTCAGCGGAAGGGGTCGATCAGGCGGTCCTCGAACTGGGGGTGGAGGGCGTACCACTCCTCACGCAGCAGGTCCATCGACAGGTTGTCGGCGTGGCGGCCTGCCTTGAAGACGCCGTCCGGCACCCGGGTCGCCTCACGGAAGCCCAGCTTCCGGAAGGCGGCCACCGCCCGCGCGTTCTCCGACTGGGTGTAGAGGCGGACAACCCGTAGCCCCAGCTCCTCGAACAGGAATCGCAGCAACGTGTCGCCCGCGTCGATCGCCACGCCGCTGCCCCAGAATCGCTGCTCGACGGCCAGGCCCCACGTCGCTTCCATCCGGTCCACGACCTCGGTGTACGAGATCGTGCCGGCGACTTCGTCCCGGTCCTTCGTCTCGATCACGAAGACCCCGTGGTCCCGGCGGTATTCGAAGTCCCGGTCCCAGTATCGGCGGCGCACCATTTCCCGGGTGTAATCCGGCGGCAAGGTACGGCTCCAAGCCTGGGTCGCGAGGTCGTTGCGCAACCTCGCGAACATGTCGAGGTCGATCTCGCGGACCTCGCGCAGGCGCGTCAGCTCACCCTCCAGCGGCATGCCGCTCCTCCCATGACGCGCGGGTGAGGACGAAGACCATCAAGTCGAAGTAGCGGCCCTGACGGATACCGACCCGCCGCCTGGCTCCCACCCTGTCGCCCCCCCGGGCGTCGGCGAACGAGAGCCCCGTGGCGTCCCAACTCGGCACCGCGTACTCGACCAGCACCGCCGGGCTCTCCCCGAAGACGTGGGCGAGCACGAGGTCGGCTGCCGCCGAGCCATGACCCTGGCGCTGGTGGGACGGGTCGATCACGACGTTCACCCATGGCGCGAGCGCATCCCACCACCATCCGGCCGTCGCCAGCCCGACGACGCCTTCTGCCTCGATCACCCACGCCATGCCGAGCTCCGGCGAGACCATCGGCTCGACCACCTTGCGAATCGCTGTCACGGACCGAGCCACGGGCGGATCGTTGTCGAGGCCGCGGCGACCGATCAGCTCGGGATGCGACAGCAGCCTCGCGAGGACGTCGACGTCCTCTGATTCGACAGGACGGAGCCGAGCACCGCTCATGGCGACGTTTCTACTCGGTCGGGAGGCCGGACGACGTCGGTTTCCGCGCCCGGACGAACGCCACCGCCTGGATCCCGATCACCACCGCCGCCCCTGCCAGCGCGAGCAGCACGACGACTCCGACAGCTCCCGACGGGGCGAGGAGCGCGCGCGACTCCGTCTGCCACGGCCAGAGCGCCCGCAGCGATCCGGCCATCAGCCCCACCAGCAAGGCCATAGTCACGTCGTGATGGCGGGCCAGCAGCCGTCCGAGCAGCAGAGAGAACGTGCCGAGGCCGATGACCATGCCCACTGCGAACACCGCCAGATAGACGAGATTCCGATCGTCGACCGCCCGCAGGGTCGTTTCGTACAGGCCGAGAACCAGCAGGAGAAACGAGCCGCTGACCCCGGGAAGGATCATGGCGCACACCGCCACCGCCGCCCCGGCGAACACGACGAACAGCGACGGATCGGCGATGCTGGAGGGAGGCAGGCCGCTCAGCACGAAGGCCGGCGCTGCCGCCCCCACCGCGATCGCCAGCGACCGCCGGGTGCGGTCGCGGATCTGCCGCCACGGCACCGCCAGGCTGGCTGCCACGAGACCGAGGAACACCGCCCGGCTCTCCGCGGGACGCTCCTCGAGCAGGTCGGGAACGAATCCCGCCGCGATGACGATGGCCGTTCCGATCCCGATGGCGAGCGGGACGACCAACGACCACTCGACCCCCCGCAGGTGACGGAGGATGGCGCGGCCGTCGAGGCGCAGCACTGCCAGGATCGCCCTGAACCCGTGGCCGATGGAGGCCAGCAAGCGGCCGTAGATGCCGACGATCAGAGCCATGGTGCCGCCGGACACACCCGGCACCGAGTCGGCAGCGCCCATCAGGAGTCCCTGCAGGAGGTGGAGGATCTGGCGCGGCATGGGGAGTCACGGTATCCGGTCGGGGCCATCGCACCACTGTTCCTCGCCCGCGCCGCCCGGTAGGTTCGGTCACCATGACGCGCCACTTCACCCCTGCGACCTACTCGTTCCTCCGTCAGCTCGCCGCCAACAACGACCGCACCTGGTTCACCGCCAACAAGGAGCGATACATCCGGGACGTACAGGAGCCGGCGCTCGAGTTCATCACCGATTTCGCTCCCCGACTGGCGGAGATCTCCCCCCACTTCACCGCCGACGCCCGCACGGTGGGCGGGTCCTTGTTTCGCATCCAGCGTGACACCCGGTTCGCCAAGGACAAGGCGCCGTACAAGGAGAACACAGGGGTGCACTTCCGTCACGAGGCGGCGAAGGACGCCCACGCCCCCGGGTACTACCTGCACCTCCAGCCCGCCGGGACGTTCATGGGCGTCGGCCTGTGGCGACCGGAGACGGCGGTGGCGTATCGGATCCGCGAGCACATCGCCGACGAGCCGGCTGCCTGGAAGCGAGCGGCGCATGGGGCAGGCTTCGAGTTCGAACTCACCGGGGACTCCCTCGTCAACCCGCCCCGCGGTTTCTCTGCCGACCATCCCCTGATCGCCGATCTGCGTCGCAAAGACTTCGTGGCATCGGTGCGGCTCAGCCAGGCGACGGTGACGAGCGACGGGTTCCTCGACGACTTCACCCGGCGGTGCCGGACCGCGACACCGTTCATGCGGTTCCTGTGCGATGCGGTCGGCGTTCCGTTCTGAACGAGCCCGCGGTTGCAAACCCGGAGGGGCCGGCGTACGTTGGCGGCGGTTGGGTCGACCGTGGAACACAGACAGACGACACTCGACATCTACCACGATCTCGTCGGGGCGAGTTCGTCGCCTGCCCCGCGGCTGCGGCTGTGGAACGGAGAACTCCACGGACCGATCGACGCCCCCTCGACCCTGGTGCTCCGTCATCCGGGATCCATGCGGTCACTGGTCATGCCTGGCACCGAGTTGACTGCCGGCGAGGCGTACCTCTACGACGACATCGACATCGAGGGCGACATCCTCCACATGCTCCGCTTCGGGGCCGGACTCGATGGGATCCCGCCGCTGTCGACGAGGGCGCTGCGGGTGATGGCCGGCGCGCTCCGGTTGCCGGCTGATCTCCGACGCCGAGAGCACATCCGGCCATCCGTTGGCGGACGGTTGCACACCCCGGGACGTGATCGAAAGGCCGTCACACATCACTACGACACCGGCAACGACTTCTTCGCCACCTTCCTGGGCGAGACGATGGTGTACTCGTGCGCCTACTTCCTCGGTCCGGACGAGCACCTCGACAGCGCCCAGGTCAGGAAGCTCGATCTCGTCGCCCGCAAGCTGGAACTGTCCCCGGGGGATCGCCTGCTCGACGTCGGCTGCGGATGGGGGTCGCTGGCTCTGCACGCCGCTCGTCACTACGGCGTGCACGCCACCGGGATCACCCTCAGTGAGGAACAGGCGGAGTACGCCCGCCACCAGGTGGCGGACGCCGGTCTGGCCGACAGGGTGACCATCCTCGTGCGGGACTACCGGGAGATGGACGGGCAATTCGATGCGATCAGCTCAGTCGGGATGGTCGAACACGTCGGACGCCAGCGGCTGCCCGAGTACTTCCAGGTGTTGCGGCGACTGCTCGCTCCGGGCGGCCTGCTCCTCAACCACGGCATCGTCGACCGGCACAACACGTCGCCCCGTGCCCGGAGACGAGGGTTCGTCAGCACCTACGTGTTCCCCGACGGCGACCTGCTCCCGCTGTCGACGGTGGTCGGCTCGGCCGAGGACCAGGGGTTCGAGGTCCGCGACGTCGAGGCGCTGCGACGCAACTACGTGCTTACCCTGGAACGGTGGGTGCGGGCGCTCGAAGCCCATCAGGAAGCGGCGATCGCCGCCTCCAACGCCCGGACGTACCGGATATGGCGCCTCTACATGGCAGGCTCGGCGGTGGCATTCGAGCGGGGCGCCATCGGCGTCCACCAGCTCCTGTTGGCCGATCCCGACCGGGCATGGACCCACGGCAGGGCGCACATGGTTCCCGGCGACGAAGTCTCCCGCTCACCGTCCCGCGGGCGGGCCCGCGCGGACCATCGAACACGTACGCCCCAACCGCAGGGCTGAGGTCTCACCCCTGCCCCGACTCCAGAACCGGCGGCGCGTGCGGGTCCACCACCGGCAGCGACCCGCCGAACACCTCGACCTCGACCAGGCAGGTGTGGGCGGTCGATCCCTGCGCCAACCCCGACGACCCGGCATCGGTCGTGAGGACGTTGGGGTTGCCGTGGACGCAATCGATCTCCGCCGAGGGCGTCCACCAGGCACCGGTCGACAGCTGCACGACACCGGGCATCACTCCGTCGTCGACCACGGCGCCGGCGAGGCAGGCACCACGCTCGTTGTACACCCGCACCACGTCGCCGGACGCGATCCCGCGCGCGGCGGCGTCGGCCGGGTTGATGCGCAAGGGCTCGCGCCCGCCGACCTTCGAGTCGAGACTCTCCGCCCCGTGATCCAACTGGCTGTGGAGCCTGGTCCGCGGCTGATTGGACACCAGATGCAACGGATACCCGCCCGCGCCGCCGAGCCGCTCCCGTGGCTCCAGCCACGTCGGGTGCGGGGGACAGTCGGACAGACCGAAACCGGCGATGGTCGCCGAGAACAGTTCGATGCGGCCCGAAGGGGTCGGCAGCGGGTGGGCGACGGGGTCCGAACGGAAGCCTTCCATCATCACCCCGGGAGGGGAGCGATCGCCGGTCTGCTTCTGCAGCCAGCCGCGGGCGACGAACTCCGCATACGACGGGGCATCGGGCCGGTGCTCGGCAAACTGTTCGTAGAAGTCCTGTACCCACTCGGCTGACGATCTGCCGGCAGTGAACACCGCCTCGGCTCCGAGCCGTGCGGCGAGGGCGGAGAAGACGTCGTAGTCGTCGCGGGACCGGCCGACCACCGGGACGACAGGCTGCATCGCCACGAGGTGGTCGTCGCTCGGAGCCCCGCCGATGTCCTCCCGCTCCAACGCGGTGGTCA
Organism: uncultured Acidimicrobiaceae bacterium; assembly: GCA_964501055.1. Classification (GTDB taxonomy): domain Bacteria; phylum Actinomycetota; class Acidimicrobiia; order Spongiisociales; family ZC4RG35; genus DATHWB01. The sequence goes on along the minus strand of CAZCRP010000007.1, from coordinate 7,881 downwards.
CCGGGAGGACGATGTCGGCGTGGCGGGCGGTCGCAGTCCAATAGGGTTCGTGCACGACCACGGTGTCCGGTCGCTGCCAGGCCCGTCGCAACTTGACGAGATCCTGATGGTGGTGGAACGGGTTGCCGCCGCTCCAGTAGACGAGCCGCAGGTGGGGGTATCGGTAGGTGCCGCCGTCGTAGGTGAACGCTCCACCGGGCTCGAGGAGGCAGTCGGCGATACGGGCGACGGGGATGAAGGTGGAGACGCGGTTCGGCCGTCCTCCCAGCCGGGGCAGGATCTGGGTCGGGGTGCCCTTGCCGATGGACCCGGTGGCGCCGTAGCCGAGCCCGAATCCACCGCCTGCAACGCCGATCTGGCCGATCACCGCCGCCAGCGCAATGGTCGCCCAGAAGGCTTGTTCTCCATGATGCGCACGTTGCAGCGCCCACGCCGCGTTCACCATCGTGCGCCCATCTCCCAGCAACTCGGCGAGTCGTTCGATGTCGGCTGCTTCGATGCCGGTGATGTGCGCGGCCCACTCGGGCGACTTGTCGACGCCATCGCGGCTCCCGTCCAGGTAGGCGGCCATCTGCTCCCAACCCTCGACGTGGGTCGACAGGAACATCTCGTCGGCCCGGCCGGTGACGATGAGGCGGCGCATGAGGGCGAGCATGAGCGCGACGTCGGTGTTCGGGCGGATCGGCAGCCACCAGCCGCCGAGTTCCTCGAGGAGGTCGTCGCGGATCGGGCTCACGTTGACGAACCGGCATCCCCGCTCTCTCGCCGCCCGCATCCATCCCCGCAGCGTGTGAGTTCCCTGTCCCCCGTACTGGATCTGGCTGTTCTTCCACGGCACGCCGCCGAACGCCACGAAGACGTCTGTCTCCTCGGAGATGACCGGCCAGGACGTGTGCATGTCCTGGATCTCGTCCCAGGAGTGGCCGAGCACGTGGGGCACGATCACCTCGGCCGCCGCCAGCGAGTAGGTGTTGACCGAGCGCGTGTAGCCACCGATGGCGGCCAGGAACCGATGGATCTGGCTCTGGGCATGGTGGAACCTCCCGGCACTCGCCCACCCGTACGAGCCGCCGTAGATCGCCTCGTTACCGAAGGTCGTCCTCACCCTTTCGAGCTCGTCGGCGACGAGTTCGAGGGCCGTGTCCCACTCCACCTCGACGAACGGCTCGCTTCCGCGCAGCCCTCTGTCGGCGCCGGGCCCGCGGGCGAGCCAGCTCTTGCGCACCGACGGACGCATGACCCGGGATTGTGTGACCGCGGCGAGCGACCGGCCGATGGGCGACGGGTCGGGGTCGTGCGGGAGCGGTTCGACCTCGGTGATCGTCGAGCCTTCGGCATGGACGCGATACGCCCCCCACTGGGTGAGCGTCATGGCCGATCGGGACACGGTGCGAGGATAGGGATCTCCAGGGGAGGCCAGGGTGTCACCGGCGGGGGGGCGCGACGCGTCCGCCTACCGACGCCACGATGACCGCCGCCACCACGAGCCCGCCGGCGGCGGTGATCCACGCGCCGTCGAACGACCAGCGCTCGATGATCGCGCCGAGCAGGATGGGGACACCGCCGGCACCGAGGAAGACCCCTGCCTGGGTGATCGAAGAGGCCCTGGCGGCCGAGGCGCGATTGACACGGACCACGGTGTACGTCATGAGCCCTGGCCATCCCCAGCCGGTGGCGAAAGCCACCACCACGAGGATCAGGTATCCGGGTCCAGCCGCCAGGGGGAGCAAGGCGAACGCCGCCGCCCCACACGTCGCCAGTACGACGATGCCTCCGAATCCCCTCCCACCGGTCCGATCCGTCACGGCGCCGACCACGATCCTGGTGCCGATCGACACCGCCGACCCGACGAACTGGAGCAGACCGGCCTGGGAGGGCGTGAAGCCAGCCGCCACCGTGGCAGACACCAGGTACGTGCCGAGCGCCACCGCCCCCCAGGTGGCGAACGACGAGCCGAGGGCGAGACCCAGGAGATCGCGGGTCGAGGTCCCGCGGACGGTGTCCACTCCACGGGTCGGAGTGGTGGAGTCCACCGGATCGGCCAGCGCACCCCGCGGCACGAGGAAGGACGCGATCACGGCCAGCGCCGCCGCGGCGACGAACGCCCACCGCCAGCCGTGCCGCGCGACGACGATCGGCACCGCCAGCCCTGCGAGCAACGTCGAGGCGGGGATCCCGGCGTGCTTGGCGCCGAAGATGGTCGCCTGGCGCGCGACACCCGTGTGGTCGGCCAGCGCCTGATTGGCGGCGGGGTTCGATGATCCGTAGATGGCCGCGCCGACGACCAACAGCAGGGCCAGCGTCCACACTTCCCGGGCGAAGAGCGGAATGGCGACGAGGACCGACGCCGTCACCCGCAAGTTGACCACCATCGCTCGCTGCCATCCGATCCGCTGCACCCAGCGACCGAGAGGAGCGGACGTGGCGGCAGCCGTCAGGAAGAAGGCCGCGGTGAGCATGCCGAGTCCCAGTGGTCCGATGTCGAACTCCGGACCGATCTGGACGAACGACGCGCCGAGCAGGAAGACCGCCTGGGTGCTGAGCGTGACCACCCCGACGGAGAGCGGAAGCAGGGTGGCGAGGGTCGGCCGGTGCACGCCGGCAGCGTACGGACCCGAGTGCGGACCGCGGCCGAATCGGCCAGACTCAGCTCATGCGAACGAACGTCGAAGGGGAGTGGGACAGGTGATGTCGGCAGTGCGCCGCGGTCACGGGGCGGTCCACGCCATGGGCGCGCCCCGCATTGCGACCACGGTGAGATTCGGGACACGCACGGATCGGCACCAGACGGGCGCTGAAAGGGTGCGTTCGGTGGGGGAGAAGCGAGAGCAGTTCGACTGATGGCCCGCAACGTGCTCGGGGGCGAGTTGTACGACTGTTCGATCGATCCGGTCACCGGCTGGTTCCGGGACGGATGCTGTAACACCGACGCCGGCGACATCGGCGTCCACACCGTGTGCGCGGTGATGACGGCCGAGTTCCTCACCTTCTCCCGCTCAGTCGGCAACGACCTGTCCACGCCGATGCCCGAACACGGCTTCCCCGGACTCCAGCCCGGCGACCGCTGGTGCTTGTGCGCCGCGAGATGGGCAGAGGCGTTGGAAGCCGGCATGGCGCCGCCGGTGGTCTTGGAGGCCACGCACGCTCGCACCTTGGAATGGGTCTCCTTGTCCGATCTCGAAAGCCATCGCGCCTGACGGTCGGTGCAGTGGAGGTGACCCCCAGGTCTCTACCGTGAGGCGCATGTCCCGCCCGCGTCCCCACCCGTCACGATGAACACCTGGCTGCTGCTGGCAGGTGCCGCCGCCACCTCGGGGGTGGCGGCGATGGCAGGGGTCGGGGGAGCGATCTTCCTCGTGCCCCTCCTGGTGGTCGCCGGGGTGCCGGTGGCGGCGGCGGCGCCCCTCGGACTCGTGTCGGTGGCGACTCTCTCCATTGCCGCCGCACCCACGCACCTTCGCTACCGGGTCGTGAATCATCGCCTCGGTCTCACCACCGAGGTCGTGGCGACGAGCGGCGCCGTCGTGGGAGCGTTGGTCTCAGGTGTGCTCCCCGAGCAGGCTTTGGTGTACCTGCTCGCTGCCAGCTCCGCGCTCGCCGCTTTCGCCGGTGGGAGACGGAAGGGGCTGCGGAACCCGCCTGACCCGGCACTTGACCTGTCCGATGTCGGGGAGCGAATCGGCTCCCTCGCCGGCGCCTACCCGCTCAACGGCGAGGTCGTGCCGTACCAGCCGCGCAGACTGCGCGCCGGGCTGGGGCTCATGACCGTTGCCGGCCTCATCGCCGGCACTGCGGGCGTCAGCGGTGGCTTCATCAAAACTCCGGCCATGTCCGAAGTGATGCACGTCCCGACGAAGGTGGCGGCGGCCACGACCACCTTCACGATCGGCATCACCGCCTCGGCTGCACTTTCCGTCTTCGCCGTCCAAGGGAGAATCGAGGTACGGCCGGCGGCGGCGGTGATCATCGGCAGCCTGCTCGGATCCCTGACAGGCGCCCGCCTCCAGGCGCGGCTGGTGCCTGCGACCCTCCGCACGGGCCTCGGGATCCTGTTGGTCGTCATCGCCGTCGTGCTGGTGCTGTCATGACGGTCAGCACCCTCACAGGTCGCAAGCAAGGTCCGTGGATGCGGATCACGATCTGGGCCTTGATGGCGCTGGCCGGCATCGGCCTCGCGATCCCGGGCACGGTGGGAACCGCGGCCGCCGGAACTGCCGTCGTGGTGGCGATCGCCACCCCCCTGCTGCGGGTCGTCTGGATCGTGATCCGGCTGGCACAGGAGCGGGACCACCGGTTCGTATACGTCGGCCTCGCCCTGTTGGGGGCCGTGGGGCTGGGCGTGCTGGCCTCGACCTTCCTAACGTTCTGAGCGCTTGGATCTGCGGGCCCGCCGGGCGAGATCACGCCACAGGCGAGCGGTGCCGGGATGCGAAGCCATGAGGTCGTCCCAGCGCTCCGCCGGACCCAGCGCGACCCGCAAGGCTCGATCCATCGGCCCGAAGGAGTCCTCTCCTGGGGGGTGGATTCCCTCGTCCCCCGTCAGCAGCGCCGCGGGCCGCAGCCGCTCACCGAGGCCGAGCAGCGCTTCCCGCAGCGGCGCGAGTCGGTCCGACTGGTAGGTGAGCGGCACCACCCAGTGGATGATCCGATCCGAAAACAGGAACCGCCGATCCTCGAACGCCTTGGTCGCCACCACCGGGTCGCCGCGCTCCCAGGCGGCAACCTCCGCCTGCGCCAGTGCCACCCCGAACGCGAGCACCTCGGCGAGGTGGTCGGACTCGAACCGGTGGCGCCACCATCGCGCCCGCCGGGCGAGATCGTCGGCCGGGTCGAACCCCGTCACATCCAGCTCCCGCGCCGCGGGGGCCAACGCCACTGCGTGGTCCAAGGCGTCCCGCCACGCGGCCAGGTCGCGGGCGGCTCCGGAGGCAGCGGTGCTCACACCCGATAGGCGTCGTCGGTCGGCCGCACGGGGCGCTCCAGCCACAGGGGCCTCCGCAGTCCGCCCGGTCCCGGACCCGGCTTGGTCAACTCCAGCCACTGGCGGTAGATCTCGAACGAACGGGCGGTGTCGACCACCACGTCGCCGTAGCGGTCGTCCGGCTCGGCGGGGGTGATCCTCACCCGCTGGTGCCAGGCGTGCATACCGGAGACGGGGTCGGGGTGGGGAGGAAAAGCGAGGTTCTGATGCACACCGGCGTCACGCCACCAGATCCGCTCGGAGTCCGGATCGTCGGAGGCAAACGGCTCGATGCCCTTCCTTTGCCGCAGCCGCCACGTCGACTCTCCGGTCTTCTCGATGTCGACCAGTGCCGAGGACCAGCGTTCGTTGCCGGCGCCGTCCTGCAACCTCCACCGGCCCATGTGATGCGAGGCCGCGACGACACCGGGGCGGATGCCCTCGGTGCGCCATACCCGGATCACGAAGTGGCCGGTGTCGGTGGCCACCCGCACCAGGTCGCCGGTGGCGAGCCCGAGCGCGTCGGCGTCGTTCGGGTTCATCCACAGCGGGTGCCCGTGGCTGATCTCGTAGAGATACTTGGCGTTCCCCGAGCGGGTGTGGATCAGCGTGGGAAGTCGGAAGATGGGGAGGAGGATGCGCTCGTTGCCCGCGAGATCGAGCTTGCGCCAGTGGACGTGGGACTCGAGATAGGTGGGAGTCGCCTCCTCCCGCCATCCCCAGTCATGCATCGTCTGGGACCACCACTCCAGCTTCTTGGACGGCGAGCGGAATCCGTGGCGGGTCGTTCCGTCCTCCATCGCCAGGCCGTCCGATGTCTCCCGCTCGTGCACCTGATAGACGTCGCGGGAGACCTCGACCGCTCCGTACTTGCGCATGAAGCCGAGCGGGTCCAGACCCTGCGCGGCCGCCCGCTCCGGGAGACCGGGAACCGAGTTCTCGAACATCCACCCGTAGTACTCGTCGACGGTCACGGGACGGCCGGGATCGGCCGGAGACTCGAACCAACGGCGGATGCCGAGCGAGCCGTCCGGGTCGATCTTCCACGACAGGTCGATCCAGAACTCCGTCTCCTCCCACACCTCCCCCGGGTTGGCCTCGTGGGTCCGCTGGTAGACGTTGCCGTCCCGCTCCCCCGCCACCCGCAGCACCGGTTGACGGAACCCGAGCCACTGGCCCATGTGCGTCTCGTAGGAGTGCGTGTCGTGTCGTTCGGATCCCACCCCCATCGGCAGCACGTAGTCGGCGAACCACGCCGACTCCGACCAGGTGGGGGTGAGGGCGACGTGCAGGCCGATCCGCTCGTGGTCGGTCAGCATCTCCATCCACGAGAACCCGTCAGGGTTGGTCCAGATCGGGTTGTAGACCCGGCTGAAGTACACATCGACCCGGCCCCGGCCCTCCTTCGTGAGATACGGGAGGAGGAAGCTCATTTCGTGATGGGCGAACGGATACTCGGCGGGCCACAGCAGCTCGTTCCAGCGTGCGTGCGGGGGAGGCATGTTCCAGTGCTCCGGCTTGAACTTGTCCCAGGCGCTCGGTGACGTCCCACCCACCGTTCCCACCGACCCGGTGAGGACATGGAGAAACCACAGCGTCCGAGCCGCTTGCCACCCGCCGAGGTTGCCGGAACCGGTCGATCGCCACGTGTGGGAGGCGAACCGCGTTCCCGCCCGAGCGATCTCCCGCGCCACCGCCTCGATCTTGGAGACCTCGACTCCGCACTCCTCGGCCGCCCACGTCACCGTGTACCGCTCGTAGGCGCGGCGTAACACGCCGAGGAACTCCTCGTAGGTCTGGGGCAGCTCCGAAAAGCGGGCGGCCATCGTCTCACGCCAGTTGACCCACCGCCGGACGAAGTCGTGGTCGACCGCATCCCATTCGAGCAGCAGCCGGGCGACAGCGAGGAACAGGGCCGGCTCGGTGCCGGGCCAGGGGGACAGCCAGATGTCCGACAGGGCGGCGGTGTTCGACAGGCGCGGATCGATCGTCGCCAGCTTGGCGCCTGCCTGCTTGCCCTCCATGATCCGCTGGGCGTGGGGGTTGAAGTAATGACCCGTCTCGAGATGCGAGGACAACAGCAGGATGAACTCGGCGTGGGCGAAGTCCGCCGACGGCCGGTCCCATCCCATCCACAGGGCGTAACCGGTGCGGGCCCCGGACGAGCAGATGTTGGTGTGCGAGTTGTGTCCGTCGACCCCCCATGCCCGCAGCGTGCGATCCATGAAGCCGTCCTCACCCGGACGTCCGACGTGGTACATGACCTCGTCGTGACGACCTTCGCGGATCGCCCGGCCGACACGACCGCCGATGTCGGCCAGCGCCTCGTCCCACGACACCCGCTCCCACTCCCCACCGCCGCGCTCGCCCACCCGCCGCAGTGGATGGAGGATGCGCTCGGGGTCGTACATCTGGTTGAGCGTCGCCGGACCCTTGGCGCAGTTCCGGCCCCGTGAACCGGGATGGACCGGGTTCCCTTCGAACTTGCGGACCTGGCCGGTCTCCTTGTCGACGTAGGCGAGCAGGCCGCAGGCGGACTCGCAGTTGAAGCAGGTGGTGGGGACGAGCCGGTACGACCGTGCCACCCGCTCCGGCCACGCCCGGGCGTCGTACTCCTGCCAGTCGTCCCAGCGATCGGCGGGGGGGAAGTTGGTGAGGCCCGAGCCGGGGGTCAGACGGGGAATGTCGGTCATCGGGTGACGCTCCTGAGCAGAGAACCGGTCATGACAGCGGCACCGACTGGCCCGCCTTCACGAAGGCGTCGTCCGCGAACCAGATCCCTGCCAGTGCCGACGCCCCGCCCAGTGCCGCCAGCCACAACGGCGCGCCGGCGAGGAATCCCCCGCCGAGCAGCACCGGCACCGCGACTCCCAGTGTCTGGCCGCCGACCCACCACTGGCGGGCGAACACCCCGCGAGTCA
>CAZCRP010000006.1:0-28273 GCA_964501055.1 uncultured Acidimicrobiaceae bacterium | reverse complement strand
GCCTTCGATCACTCCCGACGCCATCGAGGCGGCGATGCCGATGGCGTCGACGATCCCGTTCCGGTCCAGACCGTGGAGGAGCGCGGCGGTCACGGCGGCACCGATCGTCCCGCAGATGGACGTGGCGTGCTGTCCGTGCTCGAAGAACGTCGACTGGCGGGTCGATCGGTCGAAGCCCGCCATCCCTACCCGAATTGTCGTCTCCACCCCGGCGGCGATGGCGTCCACCAGCGCCCGCCCGTCCGACCCGACTTTCTCAGCCACTGCCAAGGCGGCGGGTACGACCGCGGCGCTGGGATGCAGCACCGACGGGAGGTGGGTGTCGTCGTAGTCCAGGGAGTGCGCCAGCACCCCGTTGGCGAAGGCCGCCCAGGCCGCAGGGACCCTCACCTGGGCACCGATGACGCCCGCCTCGGGCGAGCCTCCCTGGTCGGCGACGAACCCGAGCACCCCCCGGGAGGTGTCGAGGGCGGTGGCGGCCACCGAAATGCCGAGGATGTCCAGGACCCGCAGTCGCACGCTCGACGCGACCTCGGCCGGCACGTGATCGGCGCGACAGGAGTCGGCGAAGTCGGCGAGGCGAGCCGCCAGGGTCTCAGCCATCGTCGGGGACGAGGGCGATCGGACGGACCGGCGAGCCGGTGGCGCCCACCAGCGGCATGGGAACAACCGCCAGTAGGAAGTCGAGGACACCGGCCGCGGAGATCTCCTCCAGCGCGAGCGACTCGACGATGTGGATGCCGTGTTCGACCAGCAGGATGCGGTGCACCGGCAGCACCGAGTGGCCCGCACCGGGGGAGAGCCGCTCGAAGGCGTTGGAGTCGGCCCCGACCATGGCGGGAGACCGATCGGTCAGCCAGTTCGCTGCCGCCTCGCCAGGGCCGGGGACACCGGTCTCGCGCCCGACATAGGCGTCCCCCGACTCCCACTGCCGACCCCACCCCGTGCGAATGAGCACGGCGTTGCCCGGGGCGACCGGGACCCCGAGAAGCTCCTCTGCAGCGTCGAGATCGGCCGGCGTCACCTCCTCGCCGGGCTGGAGGGCGTCCGTCCGGCGAACTCTCGGAACGTCGAGGAGGACGCCCCGACCCAGGTGGGGAGCCATGGTGTGAATGCCCAGGTCGTCGAACCTGCCGCCGATCTGGGCGGCTGCGGCGTCCACCCCGCCGAACAGCGCCCCGTCCTGGGACACGTGGGCGAGGGCGTCGACATGTGTGCCGACATGGGTTCCCATCGTGATGATGTCGTTGGCCGCCGAACCGCCGTCTGGACGCTCCATGTCCCCGTGGCGCCGGGGAAGCGCATGCCAGAAGCGAGGGTGGTTGGGCGACTGGGGCATTCCCACCACATAGGGGCGGGATAGGTCGAACCGACGCCACGCGGTGAGGGCGGCGGCGATCTCTGCGGGCGTCACTGCGTCTCCCCGGAGCCCAGCACCGATCTGGCGCGGCGGGCGACCGCCTCGTCGACGAACCGGCCGGCCACCATGGTGGTCACCTCGCCGCGGCGGCGCGCGGCCTCGAAGGCATCGACGATCACCCTGGCCCGATCCTGGTCCTCGACGCTGGGCGAGAACACCAGGTGAATCACCTCCAACTGGCGGGGATGCAGTGCGGACTTGCCTCCGAACCCGAGGCGGCGGGCTCGCTCGCACGACTGCTTCAGCCCCGCGTCGTCCTCCAAGTCGATGTATGCCCCGTCGATGGGCGCGCCCAACGCGCAGGCCCGCGACATGATGGCGATCTCCGCCCTGGCGTGGTCGGTCAGCGGACCGGGCTCGTCCACCCCGACGTCGGCGAGAAAGTCCCGTTCGCCGAACACGACCCTGGTGATCCGGTCCGAAACCGCCACGAGATCCGCCATCCTTGCCAGCCCCGCGGCGCTCTCGACGGTCAGATGGATCACCGCCCGACTGCCGACGGTATCGAGGCGACGCACCACCGACTCGACCCACGCCGGATCGGAGGCCTTGGGGAGCCGCACCGCCTCCACTTCGGTCCTGGCCACGAGGTCGAGGTCGTCGATGCGGTAGCCATCGTCACCGACACCGACCCGAACGTGGGTGGGCCGCTCGACGAAACGGTCGGCAGCGGTGGTGAGGATCCGGTGAGCCTGAGTGCGGTCTGCATCGGCGATGGCATCTTCCAGGTCGAGGACCACGACGTCGGCCTCCGACGACAGCGCTTTGTTCACCAACACCTCGTGGGAGGCAGGGGCGAAGAGATAACTGCGGCGGGCGCGATCAGGAAACGACACCGCGTTCCCTCAGCTGGGCGATCTCCGCAGGGTCGTACCCCGCCGCAGCCAGGCACGCGTCGGTGTCGTGGCCCATCGGCCGACCCGTGAAGCGGATCCGGCCCGGTGTGTCCTCCATCCGTCCGAGCACCCCGTGCATGAGAACGGGGCCCAACCGCTCGTCGTGCACCGTGGTGATGACGCCCGTGGAGGTGAGGTGCGGATCTTCGGCGACCTGCCGCGAGCTGTAGACGGGGGCGATCGCGGCGCCCGCCTCCGTGAAGGCGTCCAGGACCTCGGCGGACGTGCGCTCCAGAATCCATTCGGCCACCCACTTGTCGAGGTCGTCGACGTGTTCCACCCTCCCCTGCCCGGTCTCGAACCACGGCTCGTCGATGACCTCGGGATGGCCCACCAGGCGCATCACCCGCTCGGCGACGCTGGTCGCCGAAGTGGAGACCGCCAGCCAGGATCCGTCCGCGCAGCGATACAGGTTGCGAGGGGCGTTGGACGTCGACCGGTTGCCGGTGCGGTCCGGGTCCTCGCCCAGTTGTTGATAGATCATCGGACCGGGCCCGGTGGCCATGATCATCGGCTCGATGATCGAGAGATCGATCTGCTGGCCCTTCCCCCCCCGGGCGTCCCGGTGATAGAGGGCCATGGAGATCAACCCGGCGGCCGTCACCCCGCAGATGCTGTCGGCGAGCCCGAAGGCGGGGAGTGTCGGCGGGCCGTCCGGGTCGCCGGTCAGGTGGGCGAACCCGCTCATCGCCTCGGCCAGGGTGCCGAATCCGGGCCGGGAGGCGTAGGGGCCCGCCTGGCCCCACCCGGTGATCCGGGCCAGGATCAGGCGGGGGTTGATCCGATGCAGCACATCCCATCCGATCCCCCACCGTTCGAGCGTGCCGGGGCGGAAGTTCTCGATGACGACGTCCGCGGTCTCCACCAACCGCTTGAACACCTCCGCACCGGCGGGATCGCCGAGATACAGGCCCATCGTGCGCTTGTTGCGGGCCACCTCCGACCACCACAAGGGCACACCGTCCCTCGATGGACCATGGCCGCGCAGCCCGTCACCTCGGTCGGGGTGTTCGATCTTGAGAACATCTGCCCCATAGTCACCGAGGATCTGCGCGGCCAACGGTCCGGCGAGGATCGTGGAGATGTCGAGCACGACGATGCCGTCGAGAGGGCCCGCGACCGTCATGCCGTCATCCCTGCGGACGCCGGAGGTACCGACCGGCCGGGTCACCGACGATGTCGCCGTCGTGGAATACCGTGGTACCCCGCAGAATCGTGCGATTCACGGCGCATTCCATCTCGAAGCCTTCGAACGGCGTGTAGTCCTGGGTCGACTCAGAGTCCTCGGCGCGGACCGTCCAGGTCGCATCCGGGTCGACGAGGGCCAGATCGGCGTCGAGTCCTACCACGAGATCACCCTTCCCCGACAACCCGTACCGCCTCGCCGGGTTGCGCGAGACGAGTTCCGCCACCCGCCCGAGCGGGACCCCCCGGCGCCGCGCCTCGGTGACGACGCCGGGCAACAGATACTCCGTCCCACCGAATCCGGACTTGGCCAGAAAGACATCGTCCGCCGGTTCGCCGAACTTCTGCTCCGCCTTGCAGCACGCGTGATCGCTCACAACCCAGTCGACCGAACCCGCCGCGACCGCTGCCCACAGCGCCTCGACGTCGCGACGGGACCGGATGGGCGGATTGACCTTGCCGCCGATCCCCCGGGCGGTATGGAAGTCGGTGAGGAGATGCCCCACTGTCACCTCCCGCCGGATGTCGAGTTCGGGGTAGGTGTGCGATGCGCGCACACCGGCGTCGATCGCCTCCTCCGAGGACAGGTGGAGCAGGTTGATGTTGGACATGCCGGTGACGTGGGCCAGATAGGCGGCGACCATCACTGCCAGTCCTTCGGAGTGAGGTGGGCGCGACGCCGAGTACGCCTCCAGACCGGCGAGAGACCTGTTCCCCTCCACCATCTCGGTGTACGCGCGCATGATCTCGGCCGTCTCGCAGTGCAACGACAGCGACACCACGTCGGCGAGATCGGGGCGCCTTTCCCGCAGCGCGGCGAGCCCGCGCATCACGAACTCGAAATGCGCCACGTCGTATCGCTCTCCGGGGGGCGTCATGAGGAAATCCGACTGGTCGTCAGACTTTCCGTGGAGACCGTGACCGCCGTAGAACATGAAGATCTTGAACGAGCAGACACCGAAATCGTCGACCAGGGACTCGAGCTCGTCGATGTGCGAGAGTTGCATCGGGGCAACATGGAATCCGAAGTCGACGTGCGTGCGACCCTCGGAGCGGGCGAGGACTTCCGGCATGAACGCTGCGTAGGGGCCGCCGCGGTCGAGGTAGTACCGGCCGGTGCGAATGTAGGTGATACCGGTGGTGACGCCCCCTTGGGCTGCGGCTCGGCTCTCGAAGACGGCGTCTTCCTCGAGCGGGTTGTAGATGCCCCAATGCTGGTGGGCATCGACCACGCCGGGAAACGCCAACAGGCCCGTGGCGTCGATGGTTTCGGCAGCCTGACCGTCGATGGATCCCCCGACGGCGGCGAACACGCCGTCACGAATGGCGATGTCTCCCACCTCTGGGGAGTCGATGGCGGGACGGATGATCGCGGCGTTCCGGATCAGGACGTCGTAATGCTCGTCCACGTCACTTCCTCCTCGTTCCGTCCGACCAGCCTAGCGATTGTCTCCTCTGGCGCAACGCCGTTCCGCTCACCGGAACAGCTCGTGAGCATGAAGCACCACCCACCGACCCAACGACAGCGCCGGCCCGACGCTCATGCCCCCGGCGAAGTTGTCTCCACTGAACTGTCCCATTCCCAGCAGTTCCCCGACACAATGCACACCGTGGATGGGGACTCCTGCCGCGTCGACCGGATGCAACTCCCCGTCCACGGCCGGGCCGCCGCGGGACAGCAACATCCCCCCCACCGTGGTCACTCCCCAGAACGGCGCCCGGCCGATCTGGGGCCGGTGCGTGCGGCAGAACGGATCAACACCCGCGTTCCACTCCGCCACCGTCGACACCAGGCCGGTCCGATCGACCTCCAGCCGGTCGGCCAGTTCCTCGAGTGTGCCGCATCGATGCAGCCACCGACCTCGGGCGGCCTCATCCATCATGTCCTGCCTGGTCCAGTCGGGACCGATCACCGGAGGAGCGGCCGCAAAGATCGCCTCGTCCCATACCGCCGACATCTGGAGGCCCGCCACCGCCATCAATGCTTGCTCCCGCACGAACGGGCTCTTCGTGCCCTCGTCGACGAAGCGTCTCCCGCCGCGATCCACCCAGATCTCCCACGGCTCGCGCTGCGCCGCGTTCACCGTGTAGCGGGCGACGTGTAACGGGAGCCCGAACCCGGGCCGATCGGGATCGGGGATCATGCCCATCGTCGGAACGTAGGTGTCGGCGGCGACGACCGGGACCCCCAGCCGGCGAAGCGACAGCAGGCCGTCGCCGGTGGCGTGCGGCAGACACCCGGTGAGCGCCTGGCTGAACGTTGGCTGGAGCTCCGCGATCAACGAACGAGAAGCGGCGTAGCCGCCGGTGGCGAGGATGGTGCGAGTGGCCCGCAATTCCCGCCCGTCCTCGGTGACGATGCCACGGACCCTGCGCGACTCGACGATGAGATCTCTCATCGCCGTGCCGAGGACCACCGAGACCGAAGGATGCCGGCCGAGGGCATCGACCAGGGTCTGCAAGATCGGCAGCCCGCCGGTGCGCGGATCGTCACCACCCCAGTACGTACGCGGCTTGCCGTACAACTCATGACCGGAGACAAACGCCGGTGACTCCTCGGCGAACGGAAACCCGAGCGACTCGATCCAGTCGACCGCCGCCGCCGCCTCCCTGGTGGCCAACTCGATCAGCTCGGGCGTGCCGCGGCCGTGGGCGAGTCGTTCGACATCCCGGCGGTGTTCCTCGGCGGTGTCGACGATGCCGTGGCGGCGTTGCAGGCGCGAGCCGGCGGCGGAGAAGTGGCCGGACGACCAATGGAGTTGTCCACCCAGCCGCTCGGTCTTCTCGACCACGAGCGTGTCGAGCCCCAACTCGCCGGCGGTGACAGCGGCAGCCAGGCCGGCATTGCCACCGCCGACGATCAACAGGTCCGTCATCGTCCCACTGCTCTCAGCGCCGCCTCTGACACCCTGATGTCTTCCACCCCGGTCCCGCCGGAGGCACCGATGGCTCCGACGATCGTGCCGTCGCCGCCGAACAGCGGGATGCCTCCCATCGAGTACACGAGCCGAGAGTCGCTCGCCTCGAGGAACGATCCATAGACGACAGGATTGCGCCGCGCCGACTCGACCACGTCCGCCGTCGGCCGGCCGAAATGCACGGCGGTCCTGGCCTTGGGGATCACGGTGGCGGCGGCGATGAGGGACGCGCCATCCATGCGGCGCATGGCCACCGGATGGCCACCGGCGTCGACCACCGCCAGGGCCATCGCCACACCCAGCGACTCGGCTGCCTGCTGGGCGGCGTCCAGCAGCGCCTCGGCCAGTTGCAGGTTCATGCGACCTCCTCGACGAACGCACCCACCACCTCGGCCACCCGCCCCGGATGCTCCACCGTCACCCACGGACCACCGTCGAGCCACACCGGTTCGGACCCGACTACGGCCGACACCCCGGGTTCGACCCGGGAGATGGCGTCGTCGTGCGCGAAGACCGCGCGCGTGGGCTTGCCGGTCGCGACCGCGGCGGCGAGCGTCGCGTGGAGATCGGTCTGCATGAGAGCCGCGTAGGCGGTGAACCAGACGGGCCCGGCCGCCAACCGGTCCACCAGGATGTCGTAGCGGGGCGCGAACGGGGTATCGGTCTCCATCGACGCATTGAGCTTGGTCCACAACTCGGCCAGCTCCGCGCCGTCGTCGGCGAAGCGGTCCGGCCCGATGCGCCCGCCGAGACGCTCATACTTGTCTCGCCACGTCGGATACAGCGGGTAGCCGACGACCATCAAAGCTCGCACTGACTCGTCGACGGCCGCCGCCGCCGCGAAGACCGCCCCGGTGTGGTGGCCGACGGTGATCAAGCGACCATCGGTCAGTTGCTTGGCGGCCTCGAGCAGCCGAGTGACATGCTCACCGAGATTGAGCTGCGTCGTCTGCGGATCTGACATCCCGTAATCGAACATGTCCCCTGCCAGGGAGGCGATGCCTCGTTCCTCCAGCGCCTGCATCACTCCCGCCCACATGCGCGAGGACGATGGCGACTGATGGAAGAACAGCACCACCGAGCCGGCGGCGCCGATGTCTCCGACGCTGCGGAAGTGGAGATACCCCTCCACCGTTCCGACCAGATGCCGGTTCATCCGCCCGAAGCGTTGAGGGCGAACACCTTCCCGAGGCCGGCTCGACCGAGGTGCTCTTCCATCTCCGGCGCCTTATAGGCAGTGGCGATGTACCCCATCATGTCGCGATACATCCTTTCGTACGGTCGGGCGGTGACGATGCCGTGTGCCCCCGCCAGCCGGAACGACTCCCGAGTCACCTCCTCGCACATGCGACGCAGGTGGTACATGGCGAGCAGCATTCGGTCGGCGCGCTCCACCTCATCCATGGACTCGTCGGAGATATGGTCGATCGTGCCGTAGAGCACCAGGTCGCTGCTCTCGATCCAATGGCGGAGCCGTCCGAACGTGGCCTGTGCCCAAGGGATGTCTGCCCGACTCTCGGAGCTCGCGCCCTGGACGTTGACACCGGTGGTCCCCTTGCGCTTGTGCAAAAACTCCTCCATGAAGTCGTAGATGCGGCGGGCGTGACCCAGCCACATTCCGCCCTTGGAGATCTGCGAACGGCCCGAGCGAACGGTGTAGCCGGAGGAACCGGAGGCGTCCTCGTCGCGCAGGCCCGGCTTGAGGTCATCGAGGTCGATCTCGAAGCCGTAGCGCTCGTCGATGAACGCATCGTCGATCTCGATGGTGTTGGTGGCGGTGGCGCGCAAGCCCATCGCCGACCAGTCCGACTTGACCACCACGCCGGGGGTGTTCACCGGTGGCTTCAGCACGAGAATCGTTCGTCCCACCGGCTCGCCGCCGTCGTCGACGACCACCGCCACCGTGCCGACGTAGGTCGCCCCGTCCGAGTTGGTGGCGAAACCGACCCGACCGGAGCCGCGCCAGCCTCCGTCGACCCGCCGGAACCGGGCGCCCACCTTGGCGGCGTCGATCTCATCGGCGGGGATCGACGCACCACCGGCGAACATCGCCTGGTTCTCGGCGCAGTCACGCAAGAGGGCTGCCATGTGCTCGTTGTCACCGGCATGCTTGGCGATGATGTCCGCCACCACCCAGTGCATGTTCACGCAGGCGGCGGTCGAGGGGTCCCCATAGGCGATCGTCTCGATCACTTTGGTTTGCGTCGCCACCGAGTGGCCGGGACCGCCGTAGCGGGGAGACACGTGCATCGCCGGCACGCCGATGGCCTTCAGCGCCTCGATGTTGTCGTGTGGGTAACTCCCGTCACGGTCGTAGCGAATGGCTCGTCCGAAGAAGTCCTCGGATTCGACGGTCTTCCGCACCAGGTCCGTGTACTCCCAGTCGATCTTTGTCATGCGACGTCGCTCACTGTGGGTCCTCCTGAGAATTGTTAGTTACCCTAACTGATTCCGAAACGTCGTTCCGCGGGAAGTGGGTGCGCACGTGCCCGGCCATCTCCTCGGCTCCGGCCGACCAGAGGTCGAAGTCGAGGTGCGGGAGCCTGACGACCGCCGTCCCGGCGGGCACGAAGGACAACGCCCGCTCGGTCTGGACGGCCAGGTCGTCGACGGGAGCGAAGACGATCAGCGGCGGACGGAGCGAGGCGATTCGCCTGCGGGTCGGATACGCCAGCACCGCCTGGTAGGCGAGATGAGCGCCACCGGCACACAACATCTCGTCGACAAAGAGAGCCTGGAGGAAGTCGGCATCGGCCCGTTCGCCTCGCAACGACGCCCTCCGCTGCCATGCCGACACCAAATGCGATCCATCGAGGGCGGGCGCCGGCCGGGGCGATGCCACCCCCCTGAGCCGCTCCTCCACTTCGGCGGCTGTGTAATCCGGGATGGCCACCAGGCCCACCCGGCGTACTCGATCCGGGGCCAGCGTCGCGATCTCGACCGCCTCCACCGACCCGGTATGGGTACCGATCACATCGAACCGATCCCATCCCAACCCGTCCACCACCTGCAGGGTGGCCCGGGCGTAGCCTTCGATGGTCGGGACGCCGTCGAAGGGATCCGAGAACCCGAATCCGAGTCGATCGGGAGCCGCGACCGGTCGATCGAGTAGCTCCATGACCTGGCGATACATCCGCCCCGACCTCGGCGACATGTGGAGGAAGAGCAGCGGCACCCCGGCGTGTTCGTCGCAGCCCCATACGTGCACCTGCCCCGCGGAGGTCGGAATCAATCGGCGGCCGATCATGAGGCGGTTCCGTTCCGCTCTGCAACCAGCGCCTCGATGGCGGCGCGCAGCGACCGATGCGTGCTCCTCCACGCATCCGACCCGATCGGACGGAACAGCCGCCCCTCCAGCTCTTCGAAGGCGTCATGCACGTCGGACTCGAGCTCCCTGCCCTTCGGAGCGAGCTCGACGATCTGTCGCCGTGCGTCGTCGGGATCGATCAGCCTTCGCACGAAGCCCTTCTGTTCGAGATCGCTCAGGACCAGCGATCCGGAGGCACGGCTGACTGCCAGCTTCTCGATCAGGACCGACTGGGGCAGGGAGCCGGTGGGCGACTGCCACAGCCGCACCATCGCCACCGCCTCGGCGAAGCTCAGCCCCAACTCGGCGAGACGGGGAGCGAGTGCATCCTGTACCAGACGGGCGAGCAGCGTCACCGCGCCCAGCACATGCGGACCGTCGGCAAAGCCCTCCCGCCTGGACATCGCCATCACCCGACCTCCGTCTCGAACGGAACCGCGAGGACCGCGCAGCGGGCCCAACCCCACCGACGGGCAACCCGCGCCGCGAACAGCATCACTCGCCCCCCAGAACGGGCCCGATCTCCCCTGCGAAGTGGCAGGCAACCCAACGTCCCGCATCCACCTCCGTCAGTGGCGGCGCCTCCTCGGAACAGACCGGGCGGGCGATCGGGCAGCGGGTGTGGAACCGGCACGCCGGCGGCGGGTCGATCGGCGATGGGGGATCACCATGGAGCACGATGCGCTGGCGCTTTCGCTCCAGCTGGGGGTCCGCCACCGGGGAAGCGGAGAGAAGCGACGCGGTGTACGGATGCTGCGGGTCGAAGACCACCTGATCGGTCGGGCCCGTCTCGACGATCTGCCCGAGGTACATCACGGCGATCCTGTCGGTGACTTGATACACGAGCGCCAGATCATGGGCGATGATCAGCGACGTGAGGCCGAATCTCTGACGTACCTCCTCCAGAACGGCGATCACCTGCGCTTGGATCGACACGTCGAGGGCGGACACCGGTTCGTCCGCCACCAGCATCTCCGGATCCAGCGCCAGGGCGCGGGCGATCGAGATCCGCTGCTTCTGGCCGCCCGAGAATTGCGACGGATACCTGTCGACGGCGTTCTTGGGCAGTCCCACCGCCTGCAACAGCGACGCGACCCGCTCCCGGATCTCCTCCTTGGAGCCGCTGCGATGCACCCGCATCGGTTCCGAGACGATCGCCCCCACCTTCATCCTGGGATCGAGGCTGGCGTAGGGATCCTGAAAGATCATCTGCATCCGCCGACGAAGTGGGCGAAGCTCCCGCTCGTTGAGTGCGGTGATGTCGACGCCATCGAACACGATACGACCCTGATCGGGGTCGTGGGCCCGCATGACCGTCAATCCCAACGTGGTCTTTCCCGACCCGGACTCCCCCACCAGGCCGACCGTCTCGCCCTTGGCGATCTCCAGGCTGACGTGATCGACGGCCGTGAGCTTCCGCCGGGCCACCCGGAACCGGACCACGAGGTCCTCGACCTGCAGCAACGGATGATCCGTCATCGTTCCACCGGGTTCCAACACGCAACCGGATGACCGTCGAGCATCGCCAGCGGAGGACGTTCGGCAGAGCAACGCTCCAATGCCCGTGCGCAACGGGGGGCGAACGCGCACCACTCTCCGACTTCGTCGGGCGAGGGCGGAGTTCCGGCGATCGGCACGAGCGCCTTCTTCCGGCGCTCGAAGCGGGGCACAGCGGCGAGGAGCCCGAAGGTGTAGGGGTGGCGGGGCTTGCTCAAAACGTCGTCCACCGGTCCGATCTCGACGAAGCGGCCGGCATACATCACCGCCACCCGATCGCAGATCGATGCTGCCACCCCGAGGTCGTGGGTGACCAGGATGAGAGCTGCGTCCGCGACCAGCTCCTGGAGCAGTTCGAGGATCTGCGCCTGGATGGTGGCGTCGAGCGCGGTGGTGGGCTCGTCGGCCACCACCACCGAGGGCCGATTGACCACGGCCAATGCGATCATGACCCGCTGCCGGAGACCACCGGACAACTGGTGCGGATAGACCTCGAACCTCGCTTCGGGCTCGGGAATCCCGACGCTTCGGATCGCGCGAATGGCAAGGTCCTTGGCCATCCCCGCCCCCACATCCTGATGGCGCCGGATCGCTTCGACCAGCGTCGATCCCACCGTGCGCACCGGATTGAGACCGGAGAGGGCATCCTGGAACACCATCGAGATGTGCTTGCCGCGCACCGACGGCCACTGGCGTTTCCCCAGTTGCATCACGTCGATGCCGTCGACGACGATTCGATCCGCCTCCACCACCCCGGGCTTGGGTACCAACCCGAGCAGCGACAACGACGTCATCGTCTTGCCCGAGCCAGACTCGCCGACGATCGCCAGTGCTTCGCCCCGCGACAAACCGAACGACACGTCCTGGACGACCGACACGCGATCTCGCCTGCCGGCCGGGAACGAGACCCGGAGGCCCTCGACCTCCAGAACCCCGTTCCTCAGCATGGGCTGGGGCGACATCGTCGCCTCGCCGGTCACGCCCCTTTCGACTCCCAGTAATCGGCGAGTTCGGCGGCCTCCGGCGTGGGGATGCGACCCATCCAGGTCATGAGCGCCCGCTCGTGGCGTTCGGCGCTGATCGATCCGACCGAGTCGGGGACGAGCACCGTGTAGAAGTCGCGGTCGCGGGCGCCACGAATGGTGTTGTCGACGCAGCCTTCGGTCACCTGACCGGCGATCACCACCGTCTCCAGGCCTGCCGCTCGCATGAGCGCTTCCAGCGGTGTGTCGTGGAACACCGTGGATCGGAGTTTGGGGATGATGGTGTCGGAGTCGTCTACGTCACACTCCTCATAGATCTCGGCTCCCCATGTGCCCTCCATGGTGAAGAAGTCCGTCTGATCGAGGGACGTCAGGCCGGCGCGGGCGTGGGTCGCCAGCCACACCGGGGCGTCGGAGACGAACCCCTGCTTGATGTGATTCTGCGACCAATACACCGGGACGCCTGCGGCGCGGGCAGCCCGGGCGATTCGATTGAGGTTCGGCGTGATGTCCTGCAGCATCGAGACGTCCCATCCCTGGCGGGCGTAATACCCGTCCGGATGGGTGAAGTCGTTCTGCTGGTCGATGATCAACAGACCGGCCCGACCAGACTCACACATCTCCTCCCAGGTGTCGTAATACGACCGATTGCCGATCGCTTTCATGCCGCCACCTGCATCGCTGCCAGCACGGCGTCGATCACCTTGCGCTCGTCCGCAGTGGCCTCGAACAGCGGGGAGCGAATCGCAGGGGTCGGCATCATGCCGGCGGCGTGAACCGCGTACTTGAGGCGCGCCGACCACCGGTAACTGGGGGGGCGATAGATGGCGTCCGCCAGCGGCATGAGGGCGGCCGCCGCAAGGCGGGATGCCACCACGTCCTCGCTCCACACGGCGTCCTGCAGACGCTTGACGGGGGCGACGAAGTTGGCCAGACCGATGGTGCAACCGTCGGCGCCCAACATGTAGTTGCCGAACAGGCCGCGCTCGGTGGCCGTGAGGATGGCCAGGTCGGGGTTGGCGTCGCGCAGAGTGGCCAGATCGCGCTCGTACTCGATGGCGTCCTCCACCTCCTGCTTGATTCCCACCATGCCAGGGAGGGCGGCGACTTCCGCCAACACGTGGGTCGGCATCATCAGGTTCGTCTGGGGTCGGTATTGCATGAAGAACGTCGGCAGCGCCGAGGCCGAACTGCAGTGCCGGTAGTAATCCACCACCGCCTCCGGGGCGTAGGCGAACGCCCCCCGGGCGAACGAGAACGGCGAGAAGATCAGCACCGAATCCGCCCCCATCTCGGCTGCCGATTCTGCGCGTGAACCGAACTTCCAGGCGGCCTGCACGTGGACACCCGCCACGATCGGCACGTCGGGCCCGACCGCCTCCCTCACCACCTGGATGGCGGTGCGGCGCTCCTCACCGGACAGCATCATGTGCTCGCCGGTGTGCCCGTTCACCAGGAATCCGGCGGCGCCCCCGTCTACCAGGCTCCTCGCCATCTCGGCCATCACATCCCACAGGATCTCGTTGTCCTCGTTCTGGGGCGCGACGATTGCGGGAAACACCCCGCGGTACGTGGTCGTCATGCTTTCTCCTTTGTCGTGATCTCTTCGCCCACCTCGGCATCGAACTTCTCGAGGTCCCCCCATCGGCGGGCCGGCCAGCCGGGAAGCACCCAGCCCACCTCGCGCAGCACGCATCCCGTGGCTTCGACTGGTCCCAGCAGCGAGAGTTCCTCGTCGGGGGCGTCGAAGAACTCGATGTGGGCGGTGCCGTATGTCCCCGGTCGGAACCAGCCGTCTCGGGTCTCGATGACGAGCAGCTCCGAGATCGGCTCGCCACCGATCGGAGCCGGCACATGGCGGGCCGAGTAGAAACCGTTGAACGGCGGTGTGGGCTGCGCGGGAGCGGCGGCGTCGAGTTCGGCGCGGACGCTCATCACGCGATATCCCCAGCGGCTCATGTCGGCGTCGTACCTGGCCGTCCCCTCGTCCAGGTCATACCGGTCGTCGCCCGGGAACGAGTCGGTGATGTGGATGTCGGCCAGCTTCTTCGGCCACCCGAACGCTTCTCGGGCCTTGTACAGGGCCCAGTCGCGGTCGACCCACATGAACAGGTTGTAGTGACGGGCCGGCTCCCCCGGCGGCCCGGCCAGCACCGTCACGCACACCTCGTTGTACTGGCTGAAGTTGGGCGGCAGCGGGTTGCCGTGTTCGGGCCGGCGCTTCAACTGATACACCTTCACGAACCCTTCGTGCGGATCGACCGCGACGAGGGGCGGAGGCAACCACCGGGACAGGTCCGTCTCCGTGCGGAACGTCACATACAGCACCCGTCCCGTGTAGCGGTCGGAACTCATCGTGTACGACAGCTTGCGGCTGACGCCGAACGGTTGGGAGGCGCCGATCAGCATGACGGATTCACTCGTTCTCCGCTTCGATCATCGAGAGGACCGAGGTCGCCATCGTGCGAGTGGCCGCCACCGCCGCGCCCAACTCGAGCGCCTGGAGGACCTCCTCCCGTGATGCGCCCGCCGCCATCGACTTGCGGGCGTGGGCGGCGATGACCGGCACGGCCGAACCGGCGACGGCGCAGGCAACCGCCAGCACCATCTCCTTGGTCTTGTCGTCGAGGGCGTGCTTCTCATAGATCGTCTTCCGCAGGAAGGCGTCGTATGCCTCGAAGGTCTCGGCGTCGTGTTCCGCCAGGTACTCGTGCATCGGCAGCACCTTGCGTCCGGCCGCGCGGATGCCTTCGAGGACTCGATCGCCCGTCTCGCTCATCACTGATTCCCTTCGTGTGTCATTGCTGTTCAGTTCCCCGACTCCAGTGGGCCAAGAGGCCATCACCGATCAGGTTTGCCGTCAGTACCGCGATCACAACCGCAGCCGCAGGGCCGTACATCATCCATGGGGCGTCGAAGAGGTTGAGGCGAGAGTCGGCCAACATGTTTCCCCACGACGGTTCACCGAGCGGAGCGCCCAGTCCGAGGAACGACAGGCCCGCTTCGGCCACCAGCAGGTCGGCGAAGATGAAGGCCGACATCACCACCAGCGTGGGACGGAGTCCCCGCAGCACATAGGTGGCGATGATCCGCAGGCTGCTCATCCCCATCAGACGGGCCGCCACCACGTACTCACGTTTCTTGATCTTGCGGGTCTCGGCGAAGACGACCCGGGCGAACGAGACCCAGGCGACGAGCCCGAGCGTGAGTGAGAGTGCGAGGAATCCGCGGCCGACCACCCCGATCACGGCGACGGCGAGCACGAGATAGGGGAACGAGATGGCGATCTCCATGAACCGCGAGAGGGTTGCGCGCAGCCAGCCCTCGTCCCATCCGGCGACCAACCCGATCGCGGTGCCGATGGTCGCCGAGACGGCGGTGGCGAGCAAGCCCACCGGCACCGACCAGCGGAAGCCGGCGGCGGTGCGGGCGAAAACGTCGCGCCCGAGTTTGTCCGTGCCGAGCAGATGCCCGTCTGTGAGTGGCGGCGAGAGCCTGGCACGGAGATCCTGCCTCCCGGGCTCGAAGCCGGCGATTGTCTCACCCCAAATCGTCAGGGTCACCACGATGACCAGCCCCACGATCCCGGCCACGAGCAGCGTCGGGACACTCAGACGCCGAGTGCTGACGGCCCTCCGGGTCACACCGACCTCCTGCTGATTCCCCTGTGAGGTCATGCCCGCTGACTCCGGAGTCGAGGATCGGCGAGGGGAATCAGGATGTCGACGAGAGCCTGGACGGCGAACACCAACACGGCGACGACGGCCACCGTGGCCTGGACGACCGGGAAGTCCAAGGCCCGCACCGCCTCGATCAGTTGGAGACCGACGCCGGGCCAGGCGAAGAGCGTCTCGGTGATGAGGGAGCCGGAGAGCAGGAAACCGAACTGAACGCCCACCAGGGCGATCGTGCCGACGACGGCGTTGGGCATCACATGCCGGAACAGCACCGTGCCGGCCGGCGCGCCCGCGGCTCGCGCAGTGCGGACGTAGTCCTCCCGCATGGCGTCGTCCACGTTGGCAGCCGTGAGCCGGATGACTCGCGGCAGCAGGAAGCTGGCGAGGGTCACAGAAGGAAGGATCACGCTCGTCCAGCCTCGGTTCCCGATCGACGGGAGGAGACGGAGGTGGACGGCGAAGACCTGAATCAAGATCAGACCGACTACGAATCCGGGAATGCCCTGGCTCACCAGAACCGCGAAGAGCCCAGCTCGGCGCTCCGGGCGCTCGGGTCGGTACCCCAACCAGCCGCCGACGATGATCGCCACCACCACGTTCAGGATGACCGCCACCACGGCCAAGTACATCGTGGCCGGCATCCGATCGAGCACCATCGACATGGCGTCGTCGAGGCTCACCAGCGACCGTCCGAAGTTCAGCCGCAGCGCCTGCCAGGTGAACAGCAAGTACTGCACGACCAGTGGTTGGTCGAGCCCGTAGAACGCTCTGACCCGAGCGACGTCTTCCGCCGTTGCGAGATCACCGAGCAGGACAAGGGCGGGATCACCCGTGACCCGCAGGAGGAAGAACAGCAGCGTCGAGATCGAGAACACGAGGATGACCAATTGAACGAACCGGCGGCCGAGTTGACGCGCTGCGAAGCGCAGGAAAGAAGGCTCCGAGGATGAAGCCGCCCCGGACCCTTGCGGGTCCGGGGCGACCTCCGACCGGTCGAGCTGGTCGGTCATTCGCCTCTCGTCAGTCCGACGAGGAGACGTTATCGAACGGCTTGTTGAAGGCAAACACCTCGAATCCTGATAGATCGGAGGTGTGCGCCCACAACTCGAAGTTCTCGCTCAGCATCACCGAGGGCGGATTCTCGGCCGTGTGATCGAGCAGCTCCGTGAGGATGGCATTGCGCTCGTCGACATCGAAGGTCGTGTTGACGGCCGTGATGAGCGGCATCGCCTCTTCGTCGCAATACCAGGGGTTCCCCCAGTTGCACTGGTAGAAGTTGAAGGGCCGGATCCCATCGAAGAGGGGAGCGGTGCCCCACGAGTAGTTGAACGCATTGCCCTCCCAGTCCGCTCCGTCGGTTCCGAGGAACTTGGGCAGCCACGCGCCGCCGAAGTCGATCTGGGTGATTGTCACGTTCACTCCGACGTCGGCCAGGTAGCCGGCCATCGCTTCGAAGATCTCGGCGTCGGCCGGGAACGATCCCAGCGTCATCTCCGCCTCGATCTCGAAGCCGTCGGGATAGCCCGCCTCCGCCAGCAGTTCACGAGCCCTGTCCGGATCGTAGGGATAGACGAAGCGCCCAGGGTCGTAGCCGTTCACGCCCGGGGACGGATAGAGACCGGCGGTCGGGGCGAACCCGCCCGTCAGGGCTTCCTGGATGGCCTCCTTGTCGACCGCGTAGTTGAGCGCCTGACGAACTCGGACGTCCGCCAGAGGTCCCCCGTCGACTGTGATGAGTGCCATCGCCAGCACCTGGCCGCGGCTCGCCGAGTACACCTCGAAGCCGGCGTCCACCAGGGTCTGGGCCTGATCCGGACTCGGGGACTGGGCGACATCGATCTGGCCGGACTGGAGTGCCTGCACACGCGCCGCAGGGTCAGGCAGATTGAGATACTCGATGGTGGAGATCGACGGCACTCCGCGCCACGACCCGTCCCATGCCTGCAGAACGATCTCATCACCGCCCCACGACACCGCCTCATACGGGCCGGAGCCGACCGGCGCGGCCGCGAATCCCTCGGCACCGACTTCGGCGAAGTAGGCAGGGGGCAGGACGTAGGCGATGGAGATCGCCGACGGCAGGAGCACGTTCGGTGCCGACGTGACAATCTCGACAGTCAGGTCGTCGACTGCGGTCACGCTGGCGATGAAGCCGTAGTTGTTGACGTTGGCCGAGTACGTCGCTCGGCCGTCTTCTGACAGGACGGTGGCAAAGGTCGCTTCGACGGCAGCCGCGTCCAACGGCTCACCGTTGGAGAACGTCACGCCGTCTCGCAGATTGAAAGTCCAGGTGAGATTGTCGTCTGCGGTGGACCAGGACTCCGCGAGCCACGGCTCGGGCGCGCCGTCGGGACCGATGCGGGTGAGGGCATCGAACACGTTGCTCCACACGTACTGGCCAGGCGAACCCGCGCCCAGGTAGGGCATACCGGACGGAGGCATGTTGCCCATTCCGATGGTTACGACCCGCGGTTCTTCTTCTTCGGGTTCCGGTTGCGTCGTGGTGGTTTCTTCACCGCCCGCGGCTGTCGTCTGGGTCGGGGCAGTCGTAGTCGTCTCTTCCGCCTCGGGCCCGCCGCAGGCGGCGACCACGAGGGCAAGGAGCGCCACCATTACGAGCCAAACGGGGGATCCTCTCCGGCGCATGCTTCCTCCAGATTCGCTAGCCAGCCTAATCATTCCGCTCAGCGGAACGCCGTCTCAATTACACTAGGCTCCCGCCAAAGCCGTTCGCAACAGGTTCCGAGGACGACGATGCACACCAGCCCTGCTCTGCTCACTATCCACATCCTCTTGCTGGTCGCATGGCTCGGAATCGATGTCGGCGTCTTCGCGTCCAGCTTCGTGATGCGGCGTCCGAACATGACGACCGAGACCCGGCTCGCCGTGCGAGGCCTGATGCGCAACTTGGATCTCGCACCCCGCATCTCGCTGATCCTCATGATCCCGGTGGCACTCCTCCTCACACGGTCAACCGGATGGGGTCTGACCGCCGTGTCCGAGAGCGTCCTCTGGTTGGTCGCGGTCGCAGCCACCGCATGGGCCGGTTTCTCCGTGGTCTCGTTCCGAGCAACCGGGCCCACCGGTTCCGCCCCCGATTGGGCCGCGCGATTCGCCAGGCTGGACTGGGGTCTGCGAGCGGCGGCATCCGTCTTTTTCGTCATCACCGGGATGCACTCGCTCACCGGATCCGGTATCTGGGGCGCCGGCTGGATCGCCTGGAAGGCCACGTTGTTCGGAGCGATCATCGCCATGGGCCTCTGGATCCGGGTGGCGGCCAAGGCCTATCACCCTGCGCTCGCCGAACTGTTGCACGAGGGCGAGACCCCGGAGCGCCTGGCGGCGGTCAACCAGAAGATCCGCGGGGTGTACCCGCCAGTGCTCATGATCTGGGCCACGCTGATCGTGATGGTCATCCTCGCCGTGTACCGACCGTGAGCGTCGGTGTCGCCGACCTCGTGCTCTTCGGCGGCACCATCTACACACTCGACCCGCATGCTCCGCTGATCGATCGGGGTTGGATCGCAGTCCGAGACGGCCGCATCATCGGCGTCGGCGAGAGCAGACCTCCCCCCGGCCGTACGACGATCGACTGTACCGGCGACCACATCCTCCCTGGCCTCGTCAATACCCACGCCCACCTTCTCGGCAGCTTCGTCCGCGGGATGGGCGGCGACCGGTCAACCGCGGTCGGGGCGTCCTCGGATCGACCCACGGTGGCAATCCGGCTCGCGATGACGGAGACCGACGCCTACGCCGCCGCCCGCCTCGCGCTGCTCGAGATGCACCTCTCGGGCGTCACCGCCACAACCGATTCGCAGCCCGCCCTGTATGGCCTGGAGCCGCAGGCAGATGGAACCCTGCGCGCACTCCGTGAATCACACATGCAGGCCGTGTACTACCGCGCCTCGGTCGACCGAACCGACTTCTTCCCATCGGCCCACCACGACCGGGCTGACCGCGCGAGTGCGGAGTTGGGCCGGCTGCAGTCCACCTTCCAGAGCGACCGGCTGAGCATCGGCCTCGAACCGATGGCCCTCCACCGAGTGACCGACGGCCTGCTCCGGTCGCTGATCTCGATCGCTGAGACCGCTCTGGCACCGCTGGCGATTCACGGACCCTACGGGCCGGAGGCGGCAGCGCATCCACGCGAGCGCTGGGGCGAGTCCGTCGTCGGGGTCCTCGACCGGTTCGGCGCCCTCGGGCCTTCGTGCCTGATCTACCACCCGGTGATCCTCGACGCGTCCGACTTCGACCTGCTCTCCGACCGAGACGCGGCCGTCTCGGTCTGTACTGTCGACAACCTGCTCATCGGCAGCCCAGTCGCTCCCATCGCCGACCTCCTCGACAGCGGAGTACGAGTCGGTCTCGGCCTCGATCAACCAAACGACGGTCATGACATGTTTCAGCTGATGAAGTTCACACTCCTCACCCAACGTCTCGGAGCGGACAGGCACGACTGGCTCGACCCCGAAGATGTCCTCGCGCTGGCGACCCGGATGGGAGGAGCGGTCCTCGGACGAGACGTCGGCGTCATCGCAGTCGGAGGCTGGGCGGACCTGGTCGTGCTCGACGGTTCGCATCCGACCATGCAGCCCCGGCACAGCGCCCTCTCCCACCTCGTGCTCACCGCCGGGCCGCAGACAGTGAAATCCGTGTACATCAGGGGGACGAGAACGGTCGAACGCGGACGCCACCTCGTCTGGGACCAGGATGAGGTCGTCGAAGATGCAGCCAGGGCGATGCGGAATTGCCTGCAGCGGTCAGGCATGGGTGGATGGCTCGAAGTGGACTGACAACCCGTCGGTTGCCGCTGATTGGTTGGTTTGGTTGGTGGAGGTGACGGGATTTGAACCCGTGACCCCCTCGTTGCGAACGAGGTGCTCTGCCGGGCTGAGCTACACCCCCAAGGCGGAGGAAGCGTAGCACCGGGCGGTTCCGCCCTATCCCGGCCGGTGGCGCTCGAGATCGGCCCGCAACCGGTCCTGGACCGCCGTCGAAGTGAGGTCCGCCCGGGATCGTTCCACGAGTGACCGGCTCACGTCGGTGGTGCGGCGCAGCCCTGACGTCATCCCGTCCGGGTAGTCCATGGTGGCGAGCAGATCGACGATCGAGTCCATCGCCCGCAACAGCCGCTCGGCCTCGTCGATCTCGCCCGATCGCAATCGATCGAGCATCCGCCGCCGGCACTCACCGACCGCCTCGCCGAGACCATGGAGATACGGGACGGGGTCGATGCGGAGTTGATCGGCCGTCGGCAGGGCACCGCCGCCGAAGATGGCAGCCGTCAAGCGGGCTTCGGCGTACTCCTTGGCGGCGTCGGCGATGAATCCGGCGTGGAGGATGTCCTGGTGGTCGGCGAGCCCCTCGGTGATGTCGGTCAGAAGCGACCCGGCCTGCTCGATGAGGGCTTCGGCGTCGGCCGTCTCGCCTCGGTGGAGGCTGCGGATGGCGTTGGCGCTCGCCCTGATCACCTGGCGGCTGCCCGCGATCCCCCGCTCCCGCGCCGCGAACCGGTCCTCCAGAATGGGACGGATCTGGGAGGCGATGCGATCGAGGTCGTCGGGAAAGGCCGGCGTCACTGCCCGGCGACGATGCGCACCTGGGGCGCGTCCGCATTGGTGGGCCGCGTCTCCCCGTGCGTCTGCGCCGCCCGCGCTTCCCGCTGCTGGCGCACCTGCATCAGCATGCCGATGTACCAGGCGATCACGGCGTCGACGGTGAGGTGGAGGAGCAACCATCCGACCGATTTCGTGGCGTAGGCGGCCACCAGCGTGCCGACCGCGACCGCGATGAGCACTCCCATCGCCCGCCGTCTGCGGGTGCGCACCACGTCGCGGGCCGTCATCCGGTTGGGCGTCATGGCGCGCCGCTGGACGTCGGCCATCAGGTGCGTCCAACGATCGAAGTCCTCGGTCGAATTGAGGGGCGCCTCTTTGCGCCCCCCGGTGATCGAGGGGAACAGATAGATGCCCCAGATCGTGGCAAGTACCAGCGCGGCAATGAGAAATGGTGCTGTCAGCATGTTGTCGTCCGCTCGACTCCGCCCGAGTGGTGTGGCGATGGTAGCGGCGCCGACCGCCCCTCCCCAAGCACAACGGTCATCTCGTCCAGGTGCCCGAGCGGCCCCCCGTCTTCGAGACCAGTCGGATCGGACCGATTTCGACCCCCCGCTCCACCCCTTTGACCATGTCGTAGAGAGCGAGCGCCGCCACCGCCACCGCCGTCATCGCCTCCATCTCCACGCCCGTGCGGCCGGTCGTGGACACGGCCGCTTCGATCAGGACACCCTCGGGAGCCGGCTCGACGCGCACCTCGACGCCGGTCAGGGGTAGCGGATGACACAAGGGGATGAGATCGGGTGTCCGCTTGGCGGCCATGATTCCCGCCAGCCGGACGGAAGCCAACGCATCCCCCTTCGGGAGGCTCCCCCCGAACAGCGCCTCCTTGGTGGGAGGCGACATGGTGACGCGGCACTCGGCGACCGCCGACCGGGCGGTCACTTCTTTCTCGCTCACGTCGACCATGTGGACGTCGCCGCTCCCGGTGAGATGTGGGAAGTCCGTCATCCGAATACCTCCTCGTAGGTGCGGGATGCCGGAAGGCGGAACTCGAGCAGCAGCGCCTCGTCGCCTGCGGCCATGGCTCCGATCCCGACGCCGACGACGGCGAGGGCATCCGCGTTGGCGGTGGCCGACAGCACATTCGACTCCTGCGCGCCTGCCAGCCGCACCACTCCACCTTCCCGGACCACGCGGAGAAACACCGTCTTCGCCGCATCGGTGTCGACCGCCTCACCCCACACACCCACCGACAGCGGACGAAAGATGCGGCGCGCACCCGCCATCTTCCTAAGTGCCGGACGCAGGAAGGCCTCGAAGGCGACCAGCACCGACACCGGGTTGCCCGGCAATCCGAACAGCGGCGTGCCGTCGATCGTTCCGAAGGCGAACGGCTTGGCCGGCTGCATCGCCACCTTCCACAGGTCCACTACCCCCAACTCGGTGATGATCTGCTTGACGAGGTCGTAATCGCCCATCGACACACCGCCGGAGGTCACGACGACGTCGCACTCCGCTGCCGCCGTCTTCAGCGTCGATCGCAGCAGGTCTGCGTTGTCGCCGATGATGCCGTAGTCCCGCACCTCCACGCCCGCCTCGGCGAGCAGTCCCTTCAGCAGCGGGCGGTTGGCGTCGCGGATCGTGCCGGGCTCGAGTTGCGGACTCTCCGGGGGCCGCACCTCGTCACCGGTCGACATCACGGCCACCCGCGGCCGGGCGTGCACCAGCGGACGGGTGACACCGATCGTGGCGAGGACGCCGAGATGAGGAGGGGTCAACTCCGTGTGCGCCCTGAACACCACCGAGCCCGAGACGACATCGCCTCCCGCACGGCGGACGGCGGTGCCGGAGGGGGTCGCGACGTGCACGGTCACGCGGCCCGACGTCGAGCTGGTGTCCTCGACCTTGACGATCGTGTCCGCTCCTGGCGGTATCGGCGCACCGGTCATGATGCGGATGGCCGTGCCAGGAGTCACCGACCCCCCGGCGACGTGACCGGCCGCGACGTCCTCCAAAATCGTCAGCTCCACCGGCGCGCCGGCGACGTCCTCGGCGCGAACGGCGTACCCGTCCATTGCCGAGTTGGCGAAGGGCGGCACGTCGTGGGGCGCGGTCACTTCCTCTGCCAGCACCAGCCCCAGGGCCGCATCGAGATCCACTGCCACCGCGGGGAGCACCGCAACGCCTCCGAGCACGTCACGCTGGGCGTCGGCGAGCGGTCTCATGCCAGCAGGCTGCGCAGCCGTTCTCCGAACTCTTCCCCGAAGCGATCGAGACCCAGCACCATCGAGGCGTGCAGCAGCCCGACGGGGTTGCCGATGTCGAGCAGGTCGACATCGTCGATGTAGCCGAGGAGCCGCCCCCTTCGCCCGAGTTCGTCGATCGCATCGGTCAGCTGGATCTCACCCCCGTGCCCGGGCTCGAGCTTCGCCAGGATGGAGAAGATCTCCGGCATGAACAGGTAGCGGCCGATGAGGGCGAGGTCGGATGGCGCGTCCTCCAGCGACGGCTTCTCGACCGAGCCGGACAGGGGGATGATGTTGTCGACGATCTCACCCGAGGGCACCGCGATGCCCTTCGTCGGCACGATGTCGGGAGGCACGGGTCGCAGATACATCACCGACTCCGACCCGGTCGCAGCCGCCGCGAGGCTCGACAGCACGTCCTTGCCGGGCGGCACGATGTCATCGGCGAGGATGCAGAAGAACGGCCGTCCCCGCACCATCTCCTGTGCCTCGTACACGGCATGCCCGAGACCGAGGGGTTCCTCCTGCACGACCGGGCGCACCCTGATGTCCTCCAAGCCGGGGAGCCTGCCCTCGGAGACGAAGTGCTGGTGGATGAGGTGGCCGGCGTCGAGGTCCACCACCAGGATCGCCTCGGTGGCGCCGGCTCGGGCGGCCTCTTCCACTGCGTACTGGATGGCGGGACGGTCGACGACGGTCAACAACGCCTTGGGGACCACCCTGGTTGCAGGGCGCATCCTGGTGCCGCGCCCCGCGGCAGGAATGACGGCGACATCGACTTTCACGTCGGAACTCGGTTTTCGGAGCCATGGATCATGCGCTGGATGTTGGGCCTGTGACGCCACACGATCAAGACGAGGATCATCGCCAACCAGAAGAGCGACCATCCGCCCGCCCCGAACGACCATGCCAGCGGCACCGCCGCCACCACCGTCACGAGCGAGGCGAGGGAGGCGACTTTGAACACCTTGGCGACGAGCGCCCACGACGCAGCCAGGATCAAGGCGAGGACCGGGATCGTGAACAGCAGCACCCCTCCCCCGGTCGCCACCCCCCGTCCACCCCGGAAACGGTGAAAGACGGGGTAGGCATGACCGAGCACGGCGCACAGCCCGGCCAGGTAGGCGAACGGCGCGTCGAACGCCTGGCCTCCTCCGCCGGCCACGAACCCGAGGGCGGCCGAGATGACGCCCTTGAACATGTCCCCCACCAACACCATCGCCGCCGCCCCCCGCCCCAGGGTGCGCAACACGTTCGAGGTGCCCGGGTTGCCCGAACCGACCGAGTGGATATCGACGCCTCTGGTGCGGGCCACCAACACGGCGAAGTCCACCGAACCGATCACGTAGGCGCCGACGAGGGCGAGCCACAGCGGCAACTGCTCCAGGACGGGCATGTGGCCAGTGTAGGGATCGGGGCCGTTCTGGCATTCGGAGGGAATGGATCCTCCGAATAGACTGTTCTGACGGTTCGACCAATCCGAGAGACTCCATCACCCATGCCCACCTACGAATACCTGTGCAGGAACTGTGGCGAGCGCTTCGAGAAAGTGCAGTCGTTCACGGCGCGCCCTCTCAAGCGGCATGATGCGTGCGGAGGCGAAGTCCAGAAGGTCTTCCACGCCAGCGGTGTCGTCTTCAAGGGTTCAGGCTTCTACGCCACGGACAGCCGGGCGGTGACGGGATCGACCAACGGCGACTCCGGCACCTCGACCCCGGCTGACACGAAGCCGTCTGACACGAAGTCGTCGGACACGAGGTCGTCGAACACGAACGGCAAGGCCGCCAAGAAGGACGCCGCTCCGGCCTCCGCCGCCGCCGACTGACACACCCCTTCCTGCGGCGTGACGGTCCCGATACCGTCGCCGCGTGTTCTGGCTCACCCGTCCGCCGTACTTTCGCTGGACACTGGCCGCCCTCGTCGTCGTGGGCGGTGTGATCCTCGAGTTCGCGCCGGAGTCATCCGTTCGTCATCCCTTCGCCGTCGAACCCATCACCGTTGGCGAGCAGATCGACCAGTCGCGGGTGAGGTGGCGCGACGTGCCGGTCGGGTTGCTTTCCCCCGTCGAGCTGCCGGTCACCGCCACGCGGCGGATCGAGGCCGGGGAACCGATTCTCGGCGCTGTCGTCGACCCGACCCGGACGGGAGCGATTCCGGCGGGTTGGTGGGCCATCGAGGTGGACGTCCCGAGCGGGGCCAGGCCCGGAATGGCCGTGCGGATCGTCTCGTACCGAGGCACCACCGAGGGGGTCGTGGTCGACGTGCGGGAAGATGGCTTCGGCGAGCAGCGCGGCCTCGTCGCCGTGACCGGCGACCAGGCCACGGCGGTGGCGGAGGCGTCGCTCGAGGGAACCGTGGCGATCCTGCTGGGCGGTTAGGGTCTCGGCGTGCTCGACGCCGTCGTGTGGGGCCTCGTCCAGGGTCTCACCGAATTTCTCCCTGTCTCCTCGTCAGGACATCTGGTGCTCGTGCCGGCCTTTCTCGCCCGAGCAGGACTCGACATCGGCGAGCCGAGCCTGGCGATGAGCGCCGTCCTCCACCTCGGCACCCTGCTCGCCGTGATCGCCTACTACTGGACGGATCTGGCGCGCGTGCTGCGCGCACCGCTCGACCCGCGCAGTCGCCGGCTGGTGTTGCTGCTGGCCATCGGCAGTGTCCCGGCCGTCATCGGCCTGCCACTGCGGGACACCCTCGACACCATCGGGCAGAACCCCCAGCTCGTTGGAGTGGCGCTCGTCGTGACCGGGGCCATCCTCTTCGTCGGCACGCGCCACGGTGGGGGGGATCGCCTGTTGCGAGACGGCACGGTGGGCGACGCCGTCGCCGTCGGGTTGGCACAGGCGCTGGCGCTCGTCCCTGGCATCTCGCGCTCCGGCTCGACCATCACTGCCGGGCTGCTGCGGGGCTTCGATCGCCGCGAGGCAGCCCGCTTCTCCTTCCTGCTAGCCATACCCGCCATCGCCGGCGGCGGGTTGATCTCGGTGCTGGACGTGTCGCGCGAGTCGGTGGCGGCCGGCCCGATCCTGATGGGGCTGCTGGTGGCGGCGGTCACCGGCTACGCCGCCATCGCCGTGCTCATCCGGTTGCTGGTGGCGCGGGGATTCGGTCCGTTCGTGTGGTATTGCGCGACGGTGGGAATCGCCGCCATCGTCCTGCTCTGAGGCGGTCGGTCACTGGCTGTAGTTCGAGGACATGCGCATCGTCTCGGCGAGGTGCACGTTCACCAATGCCGGCTTCCCCGACGCCTCGGCACGCTTCAGCGCAGGGCGGATCTCGCCGGGGTCGGTGACGAACTCGCCGTGTCCGTCGAGTGCTTCGACGACGGCGTGGTAGGGACGGACTCCAAGATCCGTCGCCACGAGCCGATCGGGGTAGAACATGCGGTGAACGGTCTTGATGTTCGACCACACGCCGTCGTTGCCCACCACTCCGACGATCGGCAGACCGAGTCTGACCATCGTGTCGTACTCCATGCCGTGGAAACCGAATCCGCCGTCGCCGAACACGATTCCCACCCGCTTGTCGGGGAAGACCGCCTTGGCGGCGATGGCATAGCCAGGTCCGGTGCCCAGGCCGCCGAAGGGACCGGGGTCGAGGACGTGGCCGGGATGCGACACCTCCAGCCACCGGGCAGTGGTGGACACGATGTCTCCCCCGTCGACGGCCACGATCGCGTCGGGACCGAAGAACCCGGCCACCTCCTTGGCGAAGCGCTGGGGTGAGATCGGACTCGAGTCGTCGTCCGCCTCGGCATCCAGGGCAACTCGGCGGGCGGCCTCCTCCTCCAGTATCCCCGTCGTGAACGGCCCGTCCTGCGGCCGGTGGAACTCGCCGGCCCGCGCGACGAGCTGGGAGACGACCGACATCGGATCGGCCACGACGCCGACCGTCGCCGGCCGGTTCCAACCGATCTTCACCTCGTCGGCGTCGACCTGGATCACGACGGCGTCGGCCGCCAGCTTCTGGCCGTACCCGGTGCGGAAGTCCCAATCGACCCCCAAGGCGAGGACCAGGTCGGCTCCCGCGAACGCAGACGACCGGCAGTGGTTGCCGAGATACGGGTGGTCGTGCGGCAGTGATCCCCGGGCGCGCCCGTTGGTGAACGTCGGAGCTCGCAGTGCCTCCGCCAGGTCGGGAAGACGATTCGAACCGCCCGGGGATCCCGCGCCGGCGAAGACGACCGGACGCGCGCTGGCCGCGAGCGCCGCCACGATCCGGTCGAGAGTCGCTCCGTCGGCACCGACCAGCCGCGAGGCGGGCGCAGGTGGCACGGTCACCGCCTCCTCGTCGACCATGTCGAGTTGGACGTCCATCGGGATGTCGAGGAACACCGGACCGCCGCGGCCCTGGAAGGCGTGGCGGGCGGCGGTCATCACGTAGTCGGCCAGGCGGTGGGTCTGCCACGCCGTGCCCGCCCACTTGGTGATGCCGGCGAAGAGCGGCGGATGATCCATCTCCTGCAGACCGCCCATCAGTTCCTGGCGGAGCAGGTGGCGGCCACCGAGCAGCAGCATCGGGGTGCCGGAGGAGTGGGCGGTCGCCACGCCGGTGATGGCGTCGGTCACCCCCGGTCCGGCCGTCAC
>CAZCRP010000005.1:19714-29225 GCA_964501055.1 uncultured Acidimicrobiaceae bacterium | reverse complement strand
CCGAGATCTTCCGGCAGAAATCGAGAGCCCCGCACCAGTGTGCGGGGCTCTCGATTGTCTTGGGCTGCATCCGGGTCGTGTCATGACACGACCGTCCGGGGTTCCGTAGGCGCTGCAAGCATCGCCCGCTTCACTTCGTGGGCTTCGTTCCAGCGTCCCTGACATTGCAGGGTCTGACGGAACTCTTCTACTGCCCGGGTTCTGTCATCCGGCGACGACTCTCGACCCAGGTGAGGCATGCTGTCCCCCGTATGGGTGTGCTGAAACGTGGTACTCGGTAGTGACGGACGATGAGCAGCCGATCGAGGTGGCTGCACCTGTCGATGGCCGACAGGGAGGTGCGCCTCCTTTCGAGGGCTTCTTTCGTCGGGAGTATCGGCAGGTGCTGGGGCTGGCGTTCGTCCTGTCGGGCAGTCGTTGGGCTGCAGAGGAGTTGACCATGGAGGCGTTCGAGGCGGCATTGGCGGACTGGCCGAGGGTGTCCCAGCTCGATTCACCGGGGGCGTGGGTGCGGAAGGTGGTGTCAAATGCATCGGCGTCCCGGTTCCGTCGGCAGGCGGTTGAACGGCGAGCGCGGACACGAATGACAGGTGACACCCGGCTCTGGCAGTTGGACGGTCTCGGTGATCCGGGTGTGTGGGAGGCGGTGCGTGATCTTCCCCGTCGGCAGGCACAGGTGGTGGCCCTGTTCTATGTGGATGGGTATCAGCGTCGGGAGATCGCCCAGGTGCTCGGCATCTCCGAAGAGTCGGTGAAGACCCATCTGGAACGGGGTCGCAGCCGACTGAGAGAAGCATTGGTGGATCACGATGAAAGTTGACGAACGCATCCGGATCGCAGCCTCGGACCTGCAGCGGCGTCTGGACTCGGTGGAGGTCCCTGCACCGCCGACGACGTCCACCAGGCCCGCTCGTGGCTGGCCGAGAGCCCTGCTAGCTGCTGCGCTGGTCGTGGCGGTGTTCGTGTTCTTGGCGCCACCTGCCGGTGACATCGATGACCGGCCCAATGATGTAGTCGGCCCGCCGGAAGCCTCCCCATCGACCGTGACGACGATCGCTCAAACCACCACGGTTCCAACAACAACCGTCCCGTCGACGACTGTGACATCCCTGGCCCCGGTCCTGCCCTCTGAGGGGCCGTTGTTCGGGGTCGAGACGGGTGTGGTGCTGTTGCTCGACGACGGGATCGACGGTGTGCTCGCCATCGACCCCGACAGGCGGCTGGCGGCACGCAGCGTGGTCGAGGGCCAGCGGGCGGGCGACGAGCCCTACTCGATGGTCCGGGTAGGTGACTCGCTGGTGGTTGGCTGGTCGGAGATCTTCGCCGTGGACCTTGCGACCCGCGAACCCACCTCGTTGGGCCTCGCCACCATCTTCGTTCCTGCCGCCGAGCTGGACCGGGTGTGGATGATCGATTGGCCTGGTGGTGCGATCGGGTTGGGAACACCGGAGGTGTGGCAGGTGTCGTTGGCCGGTGAGCAGCTCACCGAACCCGTCGAACTCGATGCCGATGGGTTCCCTGCCTTCGGTATTCCGGGGGGTCTCGTACTCGAATCTGCCCGAGGGCTGGAGTTGTGGGACGCCACGACGGGCGAAACCGACCTCCTGTCGGACCGTGGGCGGGGTTCCGTGCTCGACGTCGCGGGTAACGAGATGGCGTGGTGTAACACCCACCTGTGCACCGAACTTCACGTGACAAACCTCGCTACCTCAGTCACCGAGTCGCATCCAGTCCCCGAGGGGCGAATGTCTTTCCGGGTTGGATCGGGTGCGTTTAAGGCCCCGTCCACCTTTTCGCCCGACGGGGAACGGCTAGCAGCCATCGTCGAGTCTGAAGACCAGGACGAGACTGGCGTATGGATACTCGACCGTCGAACGGGTGAGGCCCGGGTTGTGAGCGGTGTCGGGGGAGTGGCGGCCGGACGCTTCACCCCGGACCTAGTGGGCGTTTACTACCTGGCGTGGGCACCTGACGGCAGCCAGCTGTTCGCAACATCGTGGTCGTATGGGCAGACCCGCACCATTGTGTGGCGAATCGACGTTGCTGCCGGTGAACTTCAAGCGGTCATTCTCCCTTTCGGGGGCGGGCTCGCTCCGGTCGTCATCGACGCCGCCATCGCCGGCGTCTACTTCGGAGACGAAGTCACTGAACTAGAGGGCGCGTGTAGAGGACCCAGCGTCCAACCCAGCGGCCGCAGCGGGATCTGCACGTTCGGCTACTGAGGTGCGACCTGCTCGCTCGTCTGTGCAAGAAGACGACAAGCCATGTGTACGGAACAGTCGTGTCTTGTCGGGAGCCCCGAGATTCCCCAGTGGTGAAGGTCGTTTCACGATTTCTGCCGACACCCCACAACGACGACGGGTTCTCGACAAAATACCCAGATCCTCCGGCAGAATTAGCGAGAGCCCCGCACCACCAGTGCGGGGCTCTCGCTTGTGTTTGTCGCATCCCGTCGTGTCATGGATGCCACCGTCCGGGAACAGTCGCCCTGCAACCATCTGTCGCCTTGCTGCTCGGCGAAAGCGATGCCGGTGTTGCTATCGGGTAACGCGGAGAGCATCGGGCAGCGCCGCCTGGAACGCAGGCGACCCGCTGGCGTGGATGCGGATACCTTCCGGCTCTGCGCACCAGCTGGCTCGGTCCTCGGTTCGATCGACGCCGGCCGCCTCACATGCGTCGAGGTAGAGGCTGAGGCCTCCGTCGTCACCGCTGATACCGAGGTGTGGTCCGGCATGCTCACCTGCTTGTGCCAAACGCAGCGGTGGTTGTGCGTCGAGGACGAGGAAGCCGTCCTCGGTCACCGATCCGAGCAGTGCCGTTGCCCACGTCTGTCGGGCCTCGTCGGTCATGCGCGGCCCGTCCCTGGAGTATCGGTAGTCGTAGACAAGGACCGCCCATGGGCCGAACTGGAACGCCAGGTAGTCGATCGACTCTCCCGGAAGTCTGTAGAAGTGCACGGGTTGACCGTCTGCGCCGAAGTACGTGTCGAGCAGTTCCCAGGAGTACTGCTCGGCTAGGCGTCCGACCGGGGCGTACCTGATGTGGAAATCGCGACCGTATCCGGGAACTTGGCCGGAGCCGCCTATCGAAAGACCGTGGCTGGTCACATCCCAGTTGTCCGGGTAGCTGACTTCGATCGATGTGCCGTCAGGGAACAGCAACGGAAGGATTGTGCGTCCGGCCGAGGTGGTTGTGGCAGGCACGAAAGGTGGATCCTCGCCGGTTCCCCGAGGCACGGTGTCACCGGGCTGTTCGGGAACCGGAACATCGACGCCGGAGCCACCGAGTATCTCGCCTGCGATGTCGTACGCAGTGACGTTGGCGAGTCCGAGCCCGGTCGGGGTGGCGCCATCGAGGACGAAGAAGACGTGACCACCCACCGGCCGCTGCCAGCGGGCAACGGATCCGGCATCGAGAGCCACCACCGAGGTGCCATCGGCCACTCGCCACATCACGATTGCCTGCCGTGCCTCTCCGCCCAGTCCGCCCCTGATCACGGCGTAGGCCGGACTACTGAAGCCAGACTCGGCCTGATCCGATAGCGAACACCGCGCTTCGGTGAGCCGCGTACCTATGAACCACACGCAGAGACGTTCACCCCTGTCGAGATAGATTTCCACGTCGGAGCCCTCGACCCGGCCGATCACGGTGACATCACCTTCGGCTCGCAGACCGAACGGTGGCGTTCGCACATCGATGGGAAGCAGTCGCACTTCCTCGCCCAGTTCGGAGGTGTCGAATCGGGGTTCCGGGCCGAGCGCCTCATGAGGGAGCGGGTCGCCCACGCCGGAGAGGTCGGGCATGGTGGTCGTCACGACTGAAAAGCCCAAACAGCCTTCCATGTTCGAGCGGAACTCCCACAGGCGCGGACCCAGCTCGGGCCAGCTGCGGGTCACCATTGCTCCCGTGAGAATGGCCCCACCAAAGTTGAGCTCCACACAGGTGAAGTCGAAAGTGTGCTCTACCTCGTACGGCGTGATCCCGACCGTGGGTGACCCGTAGCGTTCTGCATGTGAATGGATCAGCCTGGCCAGCCGGTCGAGAGCGTCGGGTTCGCCGAACTCTCCATACGTGAGCCGGGCGATGTCCTCGAAGTCTCCATTGAGCGCTCCGTCGATCCACTCTTCGACGCGGTCGGTCGTCTCCGAACTCCCCACCGGACCGGCACCACTCGAGAAGAACAAGACGGGGACGATGACCGCCAGCACCGCGATGCCTGCGACGGCCGCGACCAGAATCCCCCGACCGAGTCGAGCCCGGTCCGATCCCGTCGAAACTGACTCCTCGAACGCCCCGGCCAGTCGCGACCACAACTCGTCCGAGAAGCCGTCGTCGGGTGTCACCGGACCGTCGAGACGCCGCAACTCATCGGCCAGTCGGAACTCAGACATCGTCAGCCTCCTCGAAGGCAGCCTCCAACGAGCGTCGGGCACGAGCGATCAGCGACTCGGTCGCCCGCACCGACCTGCCGATCAACCGGGCAACCTCTGCAACCGGGAGGTCGTCCACATACCGCAGGACCAGCACCAGGCGATGATCCGCCGGCACCTGGTCCAACGCAGACACCAGTCGTGCTTCCGTTCCCGAGGTCCACTGCGAGCCGACGGACACGGGCTGCTCCGTCCACTCCCCCACCGGCACCGGGCGGCCCGCCTTCCTGCGGTAGAAGTCGACCAGCCTTCGGCGAGCGATCGTCACGATCCACGGCATCGGGGCTTCCACCGTCGCCCCGGAGCGAATCGCCTTCACCGCTGACAGAAACGTCTCCTGAGTCAGGTCCGCCGCTACCTCCCGACGCCCTCCACATCGCTTGAAGAAGTATCCGTATACCACCGGCAACGCCTCGCGATAGAACACGCGAAATGCCTCCGGGTCAGACAGACCCGAACCCACACGACGAACGCTGCGCGTCTCGTTCACTACCCAGATGGTCGCAGCACGATCAGAACATCCGTCGCGGTAATCAGGATTCGTCTCATACCTTGCCTCAGGATCGATCCAGCAAGCGCTGCTGGTTACGACAGTGGCGAACCGTGTCCGCCGTGGCAGTCTCTACGTTCGCGGATCACGTGCACGCCACCACTGCGGTGGATGAGGCCCAGACAGGAATTCGGCGCGGAAGATGGATCGCGACTTCCCTTGCACCGCCAACAAATCCACTGTGGTGCTACGTCGGCTGTGTCAAGACCGGTCGCCCGGAGAGCGATAGCTCGTCAGCGAATCACCGGGGACGCTCCCGATGTCCACGTCGCGGCGCACCCGTCCGCCTTTCTCCCCTTCGGGGGGCGGTTCTGCTCCGGCTACTGAGCTGCCAGTTGCTCGCCTGCGTGTGCAAGAAAGCGACAAGCCACGTGCACGGACCAGTCCTGTCTTGCCGGGAGTCCCGATTCCCCGGTGGTGAAGGTCGTTTCACGATTTCTGCTGACACCCCACGACGACGACGACGGGGTCTCGGCAGACACTCCGAGATCTTCCGCCAGAACGAGAGCCCCGCAGCAAATGCGGGGCTCTCGTTCGTGCTCGGTGTGTCACTGGGTCGTGTCACGGACACGACCGTCCGTATTTTCGGCGTCGGCGCATTCATCAACCGTGTGTCTGTCCGACGAAACCGGTCAGGCTCCCGCGAGTGAGTGGGCTATCCGGGTCCGAGAACCTGCCACTCGTCTACGGCAACGTCGTATACGGCCCCGTCCCCGCTGGAGATGAAGTTGGGGTGACCGCAGGTCTCGACTCCTCCGAACACGACGACCACCTCGCCAGTCCAGGTCAGACTGTGGTCACAGCGAGCCCCGAGCGGACTGTCTGCCATGACCGTCCAGGTGTCGGTCGTCGGGTCGTACAGGGCTCCTTGGCCGCTCGCGTGTCCGTCGCCGTACGTGGCGTAGCCACCCCACAGGATCAGGTCTTTCCCGGTCCAGGCGGCGCCGAGTCGTTCCGCCGGGGTGATCGGGATTGGTGCACTGTCGGTCCAGGTGTCGGTGTCGGGGTCGTAGAGGAGCAGGCGGTCGGGGTGGCCGGGGCCGCTGTGCCCGGAGTAGACGATCACATGCTCCCCGGTCCACACCAGGCCATGATGGGTGATGTGTTCACGACCGGCCGACGCCAGCGTCCGCCAAGTGCCGGTAAGAGGGTTCCAGGCAACGCCGGGGGATTCTCCCGCTCCGGCGTATCCGCCGTAGAACACGGCTTCGGTACCGGTCCAGACGCCCTGCATACCTTCGACGGGAGGGATGCCGGGGTCGGGCAGGCGAGTCCAGCTCTCGGTCGACGGGTTGAAGCTCCATGCTTGATCGCCTGGTCCGTTCAGGACCCCGCCAACGAGGATCAGTTCTGTTCCTGTCCATACAGCGCCTTCCAGGGTCCGCCCCTCGGGAATCGGATCGGACACGGTCCAGGTGTCAGTCGCAGGGGTGTAAGAAAGAACGACCATGCCCTGGATGTCCCGTACACCGGTCACGATCAGCACGTGTTCACCCGTCCACACGGCGGTCATCCCCGGATACCAGCCGGGGGAGAGAGGTGGCTCTGCGATGCGGCGGACGGCTCCGTCGGGTTGGAGAGCGATCGGGTGTGGTTCAGCCGTGCCGGTGGTCCCTCCCACGACCAAGAGTTCGTCTCCTGTCCACACCGCTACGTGTCCGGAACGTGGTTCGTAGGGTCCGGTGCATCCCACCGGGATGGCCTCCGGTTCGTGGAGGCGGCTGTAGAGGCAGACGTCGGGGTAGCTGGCCTCGTTGGTCGTCTCCACTCGTAGCTCGCACATCTGGTTCGCCCAGATCCGGAAAGTCAGCGACAGCCGTTCGATTCCGTCGGCCTCGAGGTGGGGGTTGGACCGGTCGACATACAGGTCGAACGGCTCCCCGAACCCGTATCCGTTCGTCGTGAGCTGGTCCCCGACTCGCTGGGCGGCATCGAGCCAGGCGGCCACCGACGGGTAGATGACGTCACGTTCCGGCTCCAGAGACGAATCCGACACGGGCCCGTCACCGATAACGGAGATCATCTGCTCGACAGCACCGACGTTGTAGTAGCGAATCAGGTCCTCGAACCGGAGGTCGATGCCGCGCCTCGGGACGCCGGGAGCGCAGGCAGGGAGCACCGTCGTCGGGTCGATCGCAGC
The DNA here is from genome assembly GCA_964501055.1 of uncultured Acidimicrobiaceae bacterium. Classification (GTDB taxonomy): domain Bacteria; phylum Actinomycetota; class Acidimicrobiia; order Spongiisociales; family ZC4RG35; genus DATHWB01. Next base: position 22,105 of record CAZCRP010000005.1, on the reverse strand, counting down.
TCCAATCCGGGACAACGAACGGGACTCCGGTCGAATGAGCCATTGGGGGTCACTGGAAGCAAGGCGGGGCTCGCCAGGCATCGATGGGAGATCCAGAGGAACTCCCAGGCTCAGAGGGAAGAACGTGATCGGTCGAAGTTCGCCCTCGGTCCACGCAATCGGCTTCTCGGCGATCTCGACCACTTCGATCCATGCCGACGAATCGAGCCCGTCACCGATCGCCATCGTCTCCGCATCGACCACGACGAGTCGCCCGTTCCGCCAGTCGCTCTCGTCCGCACCTCCCACGAGCACGGACCCTTCAATGGCAATGACCGAACCTGCTCGCTGGCCAAGCTCCTCTGCGGTGAGACGCCGACGGGTCTCGTCGGCTGGGTCGAGACGGTCGAGCCCCCCGCCGTCCCTGGCAATCCACAGCCACGCGTCGTCGGCTGCGATCCCGGCGACGTAGCCGGGGCTCCCGTCTACGAGAATAGGGATCACCGACTGCACCGCTCCGTCGTCGAGGTCGAACCGCGCCACCGCCCCGCGGGCGGTGCTCATCCACACCGAGCCGAACGCCACCTCGAGATCGTTCGGAACGAACTCGTTCTTGTCGGGGCCGGAACCGATGTCGAAGGGCAGCTCCGGGGTGGCAGTGGTGAGCAACTCGCCGGTGGCGAGAGAGAGCTTGGTCAGGGCACCGGTCCGGAAGTGGGCGACCCAGACGGCGTCGCCACTCACAGCGAGACGGGAGGGCCCGTCGCCGAGTGGCTGGCTCCACGAAGCCTCTCCGGACTCGGGGTCGATCGCTGACACGAGGGCCTGTTCGGCCGGCGGGTCGCCATCACCCGAGGGTTCGGTTGTCGTGATGACTATGAGCGGACCCGAGCCTGTCCCCAGCGCGTCGACGGGATGGACACCATCAGGGAACACGAGCTCCCCGTCCGCCGAAACGACGATTCCCGCACCGGTCAAAGTGTCGTCGGTGGACGGGGGGCTGATGGTGGTCTGGTCGTCGCCGGCGTCGGTCACTGCCGCATCGTCCGCTACGAGCGCCACGATCCCGATCAGCACTGCCACCACGGTTGCGGCCGCGAGGGCGATCCGCCAGCCTGACTTCGAACCGGACTCGGGTGGGAGACCCGTGATCTCAGCCCACTCCGGTCCGTCGCCCACCCCGCCTACCACCGGGGTCAAAGCCCGTCGGACCACCTGACGCAAAGTTTCGTCACGCATCCAGCCACCCCCGCAGCTTGCGACGCGCCACCAGCAGATACCGCCGCAAGGTGCCGGGCCGTACCCCCAACACCTTGGCGGCGTCCGACGGCGCCATGTCCTCGAAGTAGACGAGAAAGATCGCTGCCCGCTGGCGAATCGGTAGGCGCATCACGGTTTCGGTCAGTTCAGGTGCCTCGATGCTCACTACCGGCACCGCTTCTCGCATGCCCACATGCCGGGCGATCGCTGCCCGTTCCCGGGTGAGGCGGCGTCCTCGGTCGCGCGCGGTGTTGAGCACCGCCTGCATCAGATACGCCCGGGGATTGTCCAAGGACGCCAGCGGTCCACGTCGCAGTGTTCGAACGACGGCGTCGGATACGACGTCGTCGGCGTCGTCTGGGCCCACCAGTGATGCTGCAAAACGCATGAGGGATCCTCTGAGCTCCTCGTAGATCTCCCGATCAGTCATCGCTCATCACCTGTGAGACGCTCCGCGGACTCGCAGCGTTGCACGGGACAAGCCGGCTCTTCGGCAACCTGGCGATGGCGGTGACCCATCGGCGTGTGCCCAGGAAGTCGCCGATGGTGTGAGCCGATGCATGCAATACTGTATGCTGATATACATGCAGAGCACGAGTGTTCGTATCGATCATGCAACGCACCAGGAGTTGAAGCGCCTGGCCGGAGAACTTGGGACCAGCATCGGCGAGACGGTCGCACTCGCCGTGCGGCGCCTCCGCCAGGACCGTATCGGCGAGGAACTCAGTACAACGCTGAGCAAGGACGAAGTCGGCTGGCTCGATGCTGACCTCGGGTGACGTCGTGGATCTCGATCTGGGTGTTCCAGCTGGACGAGAGGCCGGTTTCCGCCATCCAGCAGTGGTAGTCACGGCACAGCGCATCCTCGATGCCCGTCCAACCGTGATCCAGGTCGTCCCTCTCACCACCACCATCCGCCGGTTCGGCTCAGAGGTCACCGTCGAACCCGACCACAGCAACGGACTCCGGCAGATTGCGGCGGCGCAATGTCAGCATGTTCGGGCCGTCTCCACCGGTCGGGTCGAACAGGTTCGTGGCAACGTTGGGCCCACCGTTGTCAGCCAGATCCGGGAGACCATCGCCCTCATCCTCGACATCCGCAGCTGAACACACCTGTGTCGTCGCAGCTACCGAGATCTTCCGGCAGAAACG
>CAZCRP010000005.1:0-19614 GCA_964501055.1 uncultured Acidimicrobiaceae bacterium | reverse complement strand
CAGTCGTCGTCGTTCCCATCGTGCGGATCCCTGCAACCCTCCACACGCCGTCCCGCTTCTCGATGCCAGGGGTGAGCATCGACGTTTCCGACGGAGCGCGGTACAGCGATACATTCAGATCCACGGCGACCTCGGCGTCACTCGGCCAGTCACCGCCGGTGAACCCGCCGCCCCAAGCCGGGTACGGCACCCCGAACATGACGAGGACCGATGCAGGTGGCGCGACCAGGCCCTGCACGGACACGGCGTCGGGTCCGCTTTCCCCGGGATGGGTTGTGAGCGGCACTCGATGTTCACCAGCAACGAGGGCGTCGGCCGGATCCTCCACGAAGATGATCTCGCCACCGATGCCGTCGCGGATCGCGTCGAGCACCACCTCATCGAAGGGCTCCAATCTCGACGCCTGCTCGATCGAGGTCAGATGGAGCGTCGGCCTATCGAGCACGTAGAACCTGTTCACGCCCTGCAGTGCGGAGTTCACGTCGGCAACGGCGGCGATCTCCCCCAGCTGACGGGCGGCAGCACCATACAGCCCTGCCTGCTCGCCCGGCGCGAACCGGAGTGCTTCTTCAGGCAGGGGGCTGGAAGCCGAAGAGCAGGCCGTCACGACCACGAGCACCGCGCTCAGCACGCTGCTCGTCGCGGAGCGCTTCATACTCGGAGGCTACCGAAGGCTCACAACAGGACACGATGCGAATCCGCGCAGCCCTCGGCAGACACGAGCACCCGTGAGGACCGGGGGAAAACCGCGACGTCAGGTGTTGAGGATGAGCAGGGGGCAAGGAACGCGGACGGCGAGGCTCTCGACGCGGGGACCGAGGTAGAGGCGTCTCGTGCCTGCTCTGACGCTGGTGCCGAGTATCAGGAGGTCGGCGTCGCTGTCGAACACGGCGGCCAGGATGCCCGACTCGACATCCGGAGCCTCGACGACGCGGGGCGTCACGGCCTGGTCGAGCTGCAGGGCACGCAACTCCAGTTCGGAAGTGATGTCCTGCGCGAGGTGAACCCTGGTTCCGCTCAGGGCCGGGGTCACGACATGCAACGCAGTGACGTGGGTGGCTTCCGTGGCCAGCGCGAGCGCGAGGTCGAGTGCGCGCCTGGAACTGGGGGTGCCGTTGGTCGGGACCATGATCCTGGCCGGAGTCCACTGCGCAGCCGGCGCGTCGGTCCGGACGACCAGCGTCGGACAAGGGGCGAGTTTCACGAGGTCGTCGAGGACTCGCCCGAAGAGGGTGCCGTCGTCCGCTTCGGCACTTGGCGTACCGATCATCAGGAGGTCATACCCGCGAGCGGCTTCCCGGAGGATCGTCTCGGTGACGTCGTCACCGGTGACGACGCGAGTCGTCGTGTCGGTCCCGTCGAACAGCCGGCGGAGTTGGCCGAGGTAGGTGGACGCGACTTCCCGGGAGGTGGAAGGCGCGACCGCGAAGAGGGTGGTCGCCGTGCCGTGGGACTCCGCCAGCCGATTCGAGATCAAGGCTTGGATGTGCTGGGTTCCGACGAGCTCGGACCGGGGCCGGACCGGTATCAACACCCGCCGCAGACCGGCGCTGAACGTCTGCTGCAGGGCGTCCTCGCGCGCCAGTCGCCGAGTCTCCTCTACCCCAGGCTCGATGCGGGCGAGGCAGTAGCGGAGGGCAACCGGCGCCATCAGCGAGGTGACAACTGCCATTACGACGATGATCGAGAACATCTCCACCGACAGGATCCCCAGCGAGAGCCCGATCGTGGCGATGATGATCTCGAGCGCTCCTCGCGCGTTGAGGCCCGCCCCGTACGCGAGACTCGACCAATGATCCTGCCCCGACAGCAGGCGCGCGCCGGCGTACGCACCGACGACTTTCCCCACGGTGGCCACCGCGATCACGACCAGCGTGAACCCGAGGAGACGTGGTCGCAGGATGGCCCCCACGTCGACCTTGAGTCCGGCGACGGCGAAGAAGACGGGTGCGAACACCGCCAGCGCCATGCCCTCCAGCTTGCGGACCACGTCGGCTGGAAGCCGGGGCAGCCGGCCGAACAGGATGCCGATGGCGAACGCCCCGATCACCGGCTCGAGGTGGAGCGCGTGGGAGAAGGCACCCCACGCGAACGCCAGGGCGATCACGAGGCTCAGCACCGGGTCCCGGCCGTGGAACCGCTCTTGGACGAGGGCGAGGCTCTTCGTCACCAGCCAGCGTCCGACCGTGGCGGTGACCGCAACGAAGACCAGGACCATCCCCACCGTCTCGACAACGGTCCCTGCGGTGAGCGCGTCGGCGCTGGCCAGTGCCGTGACGAGGCCGAGCAGCGTCCAGCCGGTGATGTCGTCGATCATCCCCGCCGCCAACATCGTCTGGCCGATCTCGCGTCGCATGAGCCCGAGGTCCATGAGCACTTTGGCGAGCACGGGAATGGCCGAGATCGACAGGGCGGTGGCCACGAACAGGGCGAACACGAGCCGAGCAGTCGGATCGGCCAGCAAGTCGTCGGGGAGGGCAAAGCCGAGCGCCAGTCCGGTGACGAACGGCAGGAGGAGCCCGCCGACCGCCACCCCGAACGAGATACGGATCCGCCGGCGGATCAACCCCAAGTCTGTCTCGAGTCCGGTGACGATCAACAACAGCATCACACCGATGAGGGCCACCACCTCCAGGAGAAATCCCTGCACCCGGGTTTGTGGCAGTACCCAGTCCGCCACGAGCGGGATGATCCCGGACAGCAGCGAGGGCCCCAATACGACCCCGGCGAGGATTTCCCCGACGACGGACGGTTGCCCCAGCCGTTGCGAGACTGCGCCGAGCAGACGGGCCGTCGCAAGCAGGACGGCGAACTGAATGACCAGCTTCAGTACCTCGCCGTGCGAGGCACCACCAAAGACCTCCACCATGGGAGAAGCTCCTTCCGCGGTCGCCTGGGGGGTTAGCTGACGGGCTCGGGCTGGAAGGTGCCCTACCCGGCTGGTGGGCCGGGACTCGCCCCGGTCGGAACTCGTCCGACAGTGGGTTCCCCCTCCCGACAACGTGCCGGGTTCGGCGGTGACGACGTGAAATTACCACCGTTGGTCCCCGCAAGGGGGACGACGTGGCAGAGCACGCCGCAGCCCATGGCAGTGGCGCGGGGAGTACGGTTCGGGTGCGGGGAAATACCTTGGAGAGGAAGCAGTGGTTGCAGCGTACGTTCTGATCGAGACCGAGATCGGGAAGCAGGCACGAGTCGCGAGAGAGCTGGCTCAGATCGCCGGTATCGGCCAGGTCGATGTGCTCGCCGGCCCCTACGACGTCATCGTCCGCGCCGAGGCCGAGGACGTCGACCATCTCGGCCGGCTGGTGGTCCGCACGATCCAAGCGGTCGAAGGGATCACCCGCACTCTGACCTGTCCCGTGGTGGTTCTCTGATCCCTGCCGTGACGCGGGTGCTGGTGACCGGGATGTCGGGCACCGGCAAGTCCACCGTGATCACCGAGCTGAAGGCGCGCGGCTACAGGGCCGTGGACGCCGATGGCGAGAGGTTGTCAGAAGTCGTCGACGTCGACCCTGACGAGCTGACCGGGTTGGGTCGGGGACGAGACTGGGTTTGGCACGAGGAGCGAATCCAGGAGGTGCTCGACATCGACGAGGGGGGCGCGCTCTTCGTCGGCGGCTGCGCCCCCAACCAGGGCAAGTTCTACCCGCAGTTCGATCACATCGTTCTGCTGACGGCCCCTCCCGACGTGATCGTCGAGCGCCTGGCCACCAGGACCACGAATCCATTCGGCACACAACCCGACGAGGTGACTCGCGTGCTCGAACTGCAACGAACGGTCGAACCACTGCTGCGGGCTGGGGCAGAACTCGAGTTGGACACCACCGCCCCGCTCGAGCAGGTCGTCGCCGCGATTCTCGCACTCGTCGATTGACACCCGCCATGAGGCACCCTTTCTCTGCCCGGCAAGATCCCCGATTCGTCCGCCATTGGGGACGAACCGATGGTTGACTTGGTCCGTAATGGGGGTGTACCGAAAGGAGGGATAGGGATGAGGCGCAGAATCGTATTCACGGCATTGGTGGTCGGTCTGGCGCTGGCGGTCGTGGCTCCGGCTGCGGTTGCCGGTCGGGCGGATTTCCGGGCACCGCTGTCACATGCCCAGGAGACCGGCGCTGTCAATGCGCCTGGAGCCGGCGGGCATGCCGAGTTCTGGGTGAGCGGGAGCACGCTGCACTACAGCATCGACGTCCGTCATCTCACGGGTCCGGCGACCCAAGCCCACATCCATGGTCCCGCGGCGCGGCATGCGGATGCGGGCGTGGCTATCTGGCTGTGTGGCTCGGCCGCGATACCCGGTCCGGGCGGCACGCCGGTGTGCGGGACGTCGACGACGGGCCACCTCGTGACCGGTCAGATCGGAGTCAGCCTGGCGCAACTGGCGATGCTCGAGGCGGGCAACGCATATGTGAACGTGCACACCGTGGCGCATCCGCCCGGGGAGGTTCGGGGCCAGATCCTCAAACTGGGCAGGCGCTGATCGCGCCGGGTCAGGGAGGGTCGGCACCGGTCGTGGTATAGGCGGTGCCGAGCGGGCTGGTCCATAGGTAGTCGCCGTTGTCCAGTGGCTGGTAACTCCAGCCGCCCTGGTGGCGAGTACAGTGGTCGTGGCGGCAGAGCGGCGCGAGGTCGTCCGTGTTCGTGGTTCCGGTGTCGGCCCATGGTCGGATGTGGTCGATGTCGCAGTCGACGACGGGCATGCGACAGGCAGGGGCGACACAGGTCGGGTTCTTCGCTCGCACCTGCCTGAGTTGAGTGGCGCTGGGGCGGCGGCGGGTGGTGCCGTCGCCGACCGGTAGGCCGGTGTCGGGGTCGGTGACGGTCCAGTCCCACCGGCCTCTGCTGAGCTGGATGGCGGTTTGGCGGGCGAGGTCTGCGCAGATCGGCCCGTAACCGGCCAGGTCGCCGGGATGGTCGGCGAGCCGGGTGAGGGTGGCGAGGTCGACGGTGACGTGGACGGTGCCGCTCTTTTCGGTGGTGAGGCGCCCGGTCACCAGTGCGGTGAAGACGTCGGCTCGATGCTGATCCAAGCTGCGAGTCGGGTCAATGCGCTTGCGGTCCTGGGCGAGGCGGTCGATGAGGTCTTGGGCCGAGGCGACCTCGACCGGGTCCAAACCGATTCCGGCCAGGGTGACGGTCCCGTCCGGATCGGACCAGGCGGTCACCCGCCGCTCGCTGCGGGACACTTCGTAGCGCTGCCGGGAGGCGTCGGGGTCGACGTCGAGACACGTGCGGCGGATCTGTTCGATCAGTTGTCCAGTGCTGAGCCGTCCGGCTCCGTCGAGGAGGGCGTCGATCACTTGGCGGGCATGGGCCACTGGCAGATGGTCGGTGTGACCCACCATGATGACCGCCCGTTGGCGATCGATCCGGCCCTGGGCGAGATGTTGGAAGAGGCGGGGGAGACGTACCGTCAGGGCATGGGCCAGACCGAGGGCGGTTTCGGTGGCTCGGCGGGTCCAGCGCAGCGCCGCCCGGATCTCCAGCGAAGCGCCTGCGTTGGGATCCTCGAGGTCTTCTGGCAGCTGGTCGTAGGCGTCGGAGACCGCCCCGATCGCCTGCAGGGTGGCCGCCGCGCCGGCCGCATTCAACCGTTCTTGGGCGGTGAGGAACGCCACCCGGTCCGGTCCCGACAGCCGCTCGACGTCCACCGCCGACAAGAGCGCCGCCAATGGCAGACCGGTCGACCACGAGGCCAGATCGGGCGGCAGCACCGGCGGCTCGGGGGCGGGCAGGGCTTCCCACCCCGCTCGCTCGATGGCGGCAGCCAGCGCATCCTCCGCCTCCAAGACACCCTCCCACCACTCGAGTTCACTGGCTTCGGCGCATGCCTGTGCTGTCAATCCATCAGCCCCCGGCAATCCATCAGCTCCCGGCAATCCATCAGCTTCTGGCAACGCACCTGACACGATCTCGAACATACGTTCGATACTACCCGAAACCTCCGACACATTCCATACCCTCGATCCAGCTCCGACCGCCCGACAGCGAACCCCCGCGCGGGAAGAGTCCTTGGACCCTGGAGCGCTCGCCCGCGATGGCGGAGGCTGGACTTGGCCGGAGTCGAACTCCTGACGTCCGTATCGGGCCGGTCCCCGCGTAGGGAGGCGATCCCTCAATGACAACGAATGCCGACAGCGTGAAGGTCACGGGTGGGCCGGCAGCGCAGCTGCTGTGCCCGTTCGACCTGACCGTCGACCAGGTCGCCGCGCTTCTCAACGCCGAGTTCGCCGACCATCCCGTCTATGACGGCTTCGAATTGCAGTGGTTCGACGACACGTCCCACGGCTGCGGGATGTTGGCATTTCTCTCGCGCCGGGCCGATCGCCGTGTCGACTATTACGTCGACCCGAGTCTGAACCTCGACCGGTCCGGTTACGCGATCGGTGGTGGCACCGGACGGTGGGTCGAGACGGACTTCGACGTGGCACGCCTGGAAGTCGGCCGTGACGGCGTCGTCGCCGAGGTCCAATTCACCGATGTCGACGGACGACGGATCGAGGTGATGGTCGACGACCGTGGAGCCGGACCGCGGCGGCCGGCGGAACTGCTGGCGCCGGTGGGCAGTGGGATCGACGAACCGATCTCGCTCCTGTTGGTCTACCTCCACGGATTCGATCTGCTCCGCCGCAGTGACCAGCAACCTCAGATCCGGATCGACGGACAGCAGGTGTCGACCGGCACCCTCCCAGGCCGGCTGTTGCACCGGCGGCACCTCATCAAGGCCGCGGCTCCGCTGACGCTCGCAACGGTGTGCCGGGCGCGGTCCGGTCCGCTGGCACCTGTCGAGCCGGACGACGGAGGGGTCCACGTCGACGACAGCGGGACGGGGATCACGCGCCTCGAGGCTCATCACGACCAAGCACAGGCGGTTCTCACGTTCGACCCACCCTTTCCGCCGCTCGGTCAATTGGAGGAAGCAAGGCCGGAGGCGGGCGCATGGCAGGTGACAGTCGATGGTGCACCGATCACCGGCGGGCGTTGGCACGCTGTCAGGCGCGCCCAGCGCGTGGAGGTCAGCCTCGAGGTCACCCGGCGGTGGGAGCCCTCGCGGGGAATGCCCATGCTGATCAGTGTGGTGTCCCGAGTCGTGCCGGTGTTCCGCCGCTGGCCGACGACGTACCGCTGGACGGCCGAGGTGGATCTCGGTTCGGTGCCTGCCACGATCACCTCTCGGTGGGAGCGCACCGGACGTGAGCGCGGCGGCAGCTACCGACGCGCCACCGGGACATGACCTGCATGGACCGTGGCGAATCTACAGAACGGTTCGGCGGAGGCCGATACCGGTTGGGTCATGTCTCCTCGCTTCCATCTCGGCGATCGCCTCGTACGGCGTCTCCCCAGCGTCGTGACCGCAACGCTCGGCCTCCTCTGCGCGGTCGCCATCGTCGCGTGGACAATGTCTGTCGAGATCCGATCAGTCGACCGGCAGTTGGACATCGCAGCTCAGACGCTGGTCGAAGAGGTGCACGGCGAACTCGACGAGGTCGAGCGCGATCTGCGCGCCTTCTCGCGCCTGATGTCTGCCGCTCCACCGTGGGGGCCCGCCGAGTTCGGCCGACTCGCAGCGGATCGTTTGCCGCAGGCCGAAGCGGCGTGGTACGCATTCCAGACCCCCCAAGGCTTGGTGATCCTCCACTCCACGGAACCTGAGACCCTCGCGACCGGGGCCGATCCCGAGGCCGTCGCCGGGTGGAAGCTCGGGCTGCGCACCGCGCTGCGGGGCGGGACCGTCCAACATCTGCCCGGGGAGGACGGCCGGCTCTATTTCGCCGATGCCGTCGGCTCGCCCTCCGTGGGGGCCGTCATCATGGCCGTCGATTTGGCGAAACTCGTCGAAGCGACGGGCGTCGCCGCGACGCAACGCGGTCCGACGATCACTTTTCGCGAGCTGGCGGAGCAAGAGGACATCAGCACGTCCGAGCCGCTGATCCACAAGGAATACCTGCTCGTCGGCGGACGCGCGTGGCAGTTCGACGTCACTCCCAGGGCGGGAACGCCGTACACCGTGAACCGGACGCTGCCGGTCTTGGCGGGGATGCTCGCGCTCGTCATGGCCATCGCCGCCACCTTCGTGACGGAGCTTCTCGTCCGACGGCGCCGGTTGCAGGGCGAGCTCGCGGTCACGGCGGGCCTCAACGCGGACAAGGACCGATTTCTGCTGGCGCTGTCGCACCAGATCCGAACGCCGCTCACCGCGGTGGTCGGTTTCCTCGATGTGCTCAGGTTCCAAGACGACCTGACGACTGACGAGATCGAGGAGTTCGTCGAACAGGCCGCCGACCAGGCGGCCGAAGTGGCGGCGATCGTCCGCGACATCCTCGTGGTGACGCGGGACGACCTCGACCTGTTGGTGGTCACCGCCGAACCCACCAACGCCGTTCGAGAGGCACACGCTGTGGTGGCGTCCCTCCCCCGCGGCGCCTTGAGCATCGACATCCAGCCGCCCGCCGCCGAGTGCCCGCTCGTCATCGCAGATCCGGTACGCCTGCGTCAGATCGTGCGCAACCTGGTCGGCAACGCCGCCCGCCACGGAGGTGACAGCATCCACATCTCGGTCCATCGTCGCGGTGAGGAGGTGGTGGTCAGCGTGGCCGACGACGGACCCGGTCTCCCGGCAGAGGTGGCGGAACAACTCCACGCCAGCGGGGCGGATTGGATCTCCGCGGATCAGGCTTCTGACTCGCTGCGGCTCGGTCTCCGCGTGGCATGGCTGCTGGCCGAGAGGATGCGGGGTCGCATCGAGTACCGCCGATCGGGGCCGCTCACGGTCTTCGAACTGATCCTGCCCGCGCCCAATTCGTCGAAGGTGGGGGAGCCTTCGGCGAACGCTCTCCGTTCCTACCAACCAACTCCCAGCTGACCTGGCTCGTGTCGGTCAGAGCTCGGCGGCGGTGGCGAACAGCCGGGTGAGGGTCTCTTCGTCGGGGAGCTCGCCGGCGAATCGCTCGACGACCCGCCCTTGTCCGTCGATCACGACCCAGAACGGGAACGCGTTCAACCCGTACGCGACGGCGGCAGTGCTGTCTTCGTCGTCATAGATCACCGGGAACGGGAACTGCTCGCGCTCGAGCCACGCCGACGGCGGGAAGTTGCCCTGGGCCGGGCTGGACGATGTGGCCACCCCGATGAGCTCGACGCCCTGGGGCATGCCGTTCGCTTCCACCCAGTCGGTCAGCCGGGGGACCTCGCGCTGGCAGACAGGACACCAATGGGCGAGGAACAGGACGATCTTCGGCTCACCGCCCGGCGCCAGCGAGACCGATTCGCCGGTGATGGCGGGCGCCGCGGTCCCGACAGCCGGATCGGCGAACGAAGGGTCGAAGCGCGGCAGCGCCTGGCCGGCGATGGCGACTTCCCCGTACGCCTGGCTGGAGCCGGACTCGGCGGCGAGACCGGCGATGATCCCGGCCGTGAGGACGACTCCGGCGACGATGGCGATGATCGTGTTCCTACTCATTGGTTCCTCACTGCGTAGAGCAGCCCGACAATCGCCACGAACCCGCTCAGGGCCATGAACGGGATGGTGACGAAGCCGAACTCGGTGACGTAGCGGACGTTGCACGAGGGTCCGACGGGACAGGCATTGGACGTCAGTATCCACTGGTTCGCCAGATGCCAGACGGAGATGGCGGCGCCTATGAGGGCCGGAGGAACGGCGTAGCGGATCACCGCCCGGTCGTCGCGGAGCCAGCCGATGGCGAGGATGAGGGCGAGGGGATACATGGCGATCCGTTGATACCAGCACAAGCGGCACGGCTCGAAGAGGTAGTGCTCGGAGTACACGAGGCTCCCGGCCGTGGCGGCACCTGCCACCAGCGCCGCCAGACCCACTCCGCTCCGGAAGCCGAGTTCGGCATAGGCACGCGGCCTGAGGAGGGCGATGGCACCAGCCGCGAGCGCGGCCAGCGCCAGCAGCGCCACGAAGCGGGAGAAGGTGGTGACAGGCACGATCCGACGCTATCAGTGACCGGTGATAAGGCGCGCCAACCCCGGTGCCCCGGCCCCGGCGGCGCTCCCCGCGGATGTCGCGACCTGCCCCCGACCACCGATACGGTGGGCGCGATGAGCTACGGCACCGCGCCGCTGGAGAAAATCGACCTCCGCGCTCTCGAGCGGATCGAGGCCTGCCCGTCTGCCCGTGGGCCCGGCAGCCTCCTCCCGACGACCGCCCTCGAGCGGTGGAAGGTGGTGCGCGACGCCACCGTGCAATGGCATCACGACGGGATGCCGTACGATGCCGAGGCGGTCCGCAGGATCGAAGAGGCGTTCTTCGCCGGGTGGGACCAAGTCCAGCGCCGGCTGCTCGAAGACCTGTTCGCCGCGTACCGGCGCCTCTTCCCCCGGGACGCCTCCCGCGTCGAGCTCGATCCCGTCGCAGGCACGGCGATCCACGCCGCCACAAACCGTTCGATCACCGTCGGCGTGCACGTCGACATCGAAACCGAGAGCGGATGGCAGGCCATCCGGCTACGAACGGGACGACGAGGCACATCCGCCGCGGAGTCCGCCGCCTTCCATCAACCGGGGGAGGAGCGGACACTGGCCGACCTCTGCCTCGGCACCGACGACGTGACCACGGTGACACCGCCGCCCGATCCTGTCGGGCTGGTCGACGAGCTGGCCCTCCGCTGGGATCGTGCCCAGTCAGCGCCCCGCCGGGGGCGGGTGGCGGGACTTCACTGCCATTCCTGTCCGCGACCGGCGCGCTGTGGCCAGTACCCGGTGGTTGGAGACCGCCCGGTCACGAGCCGCACCCGGACTCTTCTCGTTTCCAAGACCCGGCTCGCGGCGTTCGCCCGTTGTGCCCGCTCTGCCGCCTGGCCGGCGGTGTACGGGATTCCCCGCGATGACGGAGACGAAGACGACTACGACTCGTCACACCTGGTGGTCGGCAACGAGTTCCACCGCTCGGTCGCAGCCGCTCTCCTGTCCGACGACCCGGGGGCGGTGTACGAGGCGGCGGCCGGTGCGGTGGCGCCCTCCGAGGTCGACGACCTGCGGTGGCTCTTCGATCAGCACGAGGCGCTGTGGCTCTCGGAGGAGCCGTCGGTCACGGTGTCGCGCACCGAGTACCAGTTCGGAGTGACGTTCGTCGTGGAAGGGATCGGCCTCGACCGGGGGGGACGGGTGGTGGAGGCCGGGGTCGCCGTCTCGATGGTGGCGACGACGGATGTCAACGGGTGGGAACAGGACGGGGTGGCGGCGGTCGTCGAACACCGGACCGGGACGTCGTCGTCCGACTTTCCGCACGAGGCCGACCTGTACGCGGTGTCCGCCTGGGAGGCGCTGGCCGCGTTGGGGCGAGCGGTCCACGGGGTGGCGGTGCACTTCCACCATCTGCGGGCCGATCCCGCTTCGTGCGACCGCCGGCTCTTCACCGCCGATCAGATCGAGCTCGCGAGACAGAGATTGGCCGACGTCGCCCGGCGCCTGGCGCGCCTGCACCCGCTCGACGCCATGGATCCGTCCCACGCGGTGGGACCGTGGTGCGAGCGTTGCGACTGGCTGGGTCGCTGCCTCGCCTTTCGGCAGAGCGACGATCGTCCCGTCAGCTGAACTCGCGGTCCTCCACCGGGTGATACGACATCTCGATCGCCATCCACGTCGTCCGTGACAGCGGATGGAAGAGGATGGGAGTGAGCCCCGCGACGACGACGGTGGCCACGAACAACGAGGTCCACGGGACGTCAGGCCACGACAGCACCATCCCGCCCACCAACACACCGAGGAGCAGGGCGAAGGTGACGACCGTGTTGACGATCATCGATCCCACCCAGTAGCCCTGTTCCCGCTCGAAGCGAAGGTTGCAGGTGGGACAGCGGTCACGCAGCTCGCCAAAGGTGCGGAAGATGCCGCCCCCACCACAGTTGGGGCAGCGCCGAAGGAGGGCTCGGCGCAACATCCGCATGATGCCCGGTCGACGCACATGTCCGAGGGTAGGGGCCGGGGTACGTATTCTCGGGCGATGATCGACGAAAGCCCCTGCACGCGGACCGCTCCCCGCCACGTCGTGGAGTGCCAGTGAGTCTCGGTGTCCACGTTCTCGGATCGAGCGGGAGCTGGCCGGCAGCCGGCCTGGCGACGTCGGGCTACGTCGTCTCGGATGGCTCGACCAGGGTGGTGATGGAATTCGGCTTCGGCACGATGGTGCAGCTCGCCGATCCGCTCGACGTCGACGCCGTGGTCGTGTCACATCGCCACCCCGATCATTGCGCGGACGTGCTGGGGCTGTACCACTTGTGGGCGTACGGCGACGAGCGCCGACGCAACGTGCCGCTGGTGGCTCCACCGTCGACCCTCGATGCGCTCGCCGGATTCGTCGGCGCCGGTCTCGACGCCAGATTCTGGGAGGTGTTCGTGGCCGACCCGGTGGGCGCCGGCGACCGGCGCTCTTTCGGCTCCCTCACCTTCGACTTCGTCGAAGTCGATCACTCCGTGGCGTCGGTCGGAATGCGAGTGGCGGCGGGCGGGAGGTCGCTCTTCTACACGGCGGACACCGGCCTCCGCGGCGAGTGGTGGACACAGGTCGCGGCCGCCGATGTGGTGCTGGCGGAGGCTTCGTGGCAGGGCGATGGCGACGGCGGCGACTTCTCCCAGCATCTGACGGCGACACAGGCGGGCGGCATCGCAGCCGAGATCGGAGCGGACCGGCTGGTGATCACGCACGTGAAGCCGGGCCTGGATCCGGTACGGTCCGTCCACGAAGCCCAGACGACCTTTCCCGGCCCGGTGACGCATGCCGACCCGGGTCGCACGATCGAGGTGTGACGATGCGCGACCGCGCACCAGACGAACTACGACCACTCCGACTGCACATCGGATACACGGACGCGACGCCCGGCTCGGTTCTGATCGAGATGGGCCGGACGCGGGTGCTCTGCACCGCCTCGGTGGAGAAGGACATCCCCCGCTGGATGCGGGAGAGCGGGAACGGCTGGATCACCGCCGAGTACTCGATGCTGCCGGGGTCCAGCCCGGAGCGGATACGGCGTGACTCCTGGACGAAGGGCCGCCAACAGGAGATCAGCCGCCTCATCGGACGGGCGCTGCGTTCGGTGGTCAGCCTCGACAAGATGCCTGATGCGATGGTCAGGGTCGATTGCGACGTCATCCAGGCCGACGGGGGCACGAGGACGGCCGCCGTCACCGGGGCGTGGGTGGCCTTGCACGAGGCGATGGAGTGGGCCGTCGGCGAGAACCTGGTGGTGCGCAACCCGATCCGGGACCAGGTGGCGGCCACTTCCGTCGGGATCGTGGAAGGCGAGATACTGCTGGACCTCGAGTACGAATCGGATGCCGCCGCCCAGGTGGATCTCAATGTCGTGATGGCGGGGGAGGGCGGCCTGGTCGAAGTCCAGGGGACGGCGGAAGGGGCGCCGTTCGACCGCGGCCAGCTCGACGCCATGCTGGATCTGGCTGCAGTCGGGATTCGCGAGCTCGTCGACGCCCAGATCCGCGCCACCCGGCCGTGAGGTTCGACCGCCTCGTCGTGGCGTCGAAGAACCCGGACAAGATCGCGGAGATGAGGGCCGTGCTGGCCGACCTCGGCATCGCGGTGGTAGAGGGGCTCGACTGGCCCGAGGTCGAGGAGACCGAAGACAGCCTGGAGGGCAACGCGCTGCTGAAGGCGCGGACGGTGGCGGCGTACACCGGCATGGTCGCGGTCGCCGATGACACCGGGTTGGAGGTGGACGCACTCGACGGCGCCCCCGGGGTGAGGAGTGGGCGCTTCGCCGGACCGGGTGCCACCTACTCCGACAACGTGGCGAGGCTGTTGCGCGAACTGGGGGATCGTCCTGACCGAGAGGCGAGGTTCCGCACCGTCATCGCCCTCGTCGACCCGGCCGGGGACGAGTGGACGGCGGAAGGGGCCATCGCCGGCCGGATCGTCCACCAGCCGCGGGGGGCGTACGGCTTCGGTTACGACCCGGTCTTCGAGGTGGAAGGCCGCACCCTCGGCGAGATGACGACGGCGGAGAAGGGCGCCATCAGCCACCGGGCGCTGGCGCTGCGGGCGATGGCCGACACGCTCGCGAACTCGGTGCGGGCGAGAGGACTCGAACCTCCACGGGCTAAGCCCACTGGGACCTAAACCCTCTACCCGTCACTTCAGCTGACCGTAACCCGCCCGAATACCCTTGATCTAGCTGGGGCTGTTACGACCTTCGGCGCGGTCTGTCGCGGTCCGTCGCGACTGGTTGGGTAGAAGGCGCGGCTACTGCCGCCGCAACCAGGTCGGCAGCTTGACGGTCGAGACCCTCCACCACATGTGAGTACACGTTGGCACGCGACAGTAAAGGCTACGGGCAAGTGCGTTTCGTCGGTCGACTGGTGCGGACCCATCGTCTCATGTACGAACTGTTCGTCCGATGCATCCCCGACGGCTATGAGGTGGACCACCTCTGTGGTAACCCGCCTTGCGTAAATCCCAATCACCTCGAAGCCGTGACACCCGCCGAGAACCGGTTAAGAGCCGGGCTCGGAGGCACACACTGCCGCCAAGGTCAATTCACGCCCGAATACACTTACCGCTACCCCGACGGCCGCCGCCAATGCCGCGCGTGCAAGCGCGCGTATCGGAGCGCCTGGGACCGACGACGCCGCACGATGGAATCAACAACATCAACCACCAACTAGGAGACCGACGAATGACACAGGAAACAGACCAAGTTATCGAAGCTTCAAAGCTCGAATCGGTCGGGTGGGTCGGGAACACCCAATACGTGCGCGTGAGGGGCGAGAAGAGCCGGGCAGAACTGATCATGGGCCGTGAGTTTGATGGGGAGTCCGGCAGCGTGCCGCCGGGGAGGGTTCTTGTGAGGTTCACGAAAAGGTCCTCGACTGGGCGGACCTTCGACAAGTATCGGACGGCTCAGCCCGTCGAGGCCGGGCGCGTACGCCGCGGCCGTGGCGAAGGTCGAAGCGGAGCGCGATAGAAAACTGAATCCGCCGATGGTGCCTCACGATCTGCTCGCCGGACATCATCTGCTCGCGGGGACCGACACGCGGATTTTCTTGGGTAGCGCCGAATCGTCGGCGGTGGCCGTAGGCCCGGCGCACCGCGGGCCCATCCCCGGGCTAGGACGCTGTTGATTTAATCGCTGCCTGCTCGGGTGCTCGCGATCGCGAGCGTGGTCTGGGAGAATGGGGGTATGCAAGGTTCTTCTGGTCCGGAGGCGTGTGTTGTTGGATGCTCCGGCGTTGTGCCGGGCAGCTGGTTGCGGAGGGTTCGGTGTACGCCTTTTTGGCTGACCACCGGGCCGAATTGTTCCCCGATGACATGTTCGCTGATTTGTTCCCGTCGGGTCGGGGCCGGCCGTCGGTGCCGGGCGGATGTGATGGCTTCAGCGATGATCCTCAAGGAGTTGGAGGGCCTCTCGGATCGGGAGGCGGCCGATGCTCTGCGTTGTGATATCCGTTGGAAGGTGGCCACTGGACTGGCTCTTGACGACGGCGGTGTGCATTTCACGGTGTTCACTTATTGGCGGCAGCGGCTGGCTGGTTCGGGAGCGTCCCGACCGGATCCGTGAGACGGTCACCGAGGTGGTGGAGGCAACGGGAGTGTTGGCGGGGAAACGGCGCAGCGCGTTGGATTCGACCCTGTTGGATGATTCGGTGGCCACCCAGGACACGGTCACCCAGCTGGTGGCTCAGATCCGTCGGGTCCGTCGGATGATTCCCGAAGCCAGGGTGGTGGCGGTTTCGGCCCATGACTACGACCGGGCGGGAAAGCCGGTGTGCGCTTGGGACGACCCGGAGGCGAAGACCGCTCTGGTCACCGCCTTGGTCAATGACGCTCTGGCGATCGTCTCGGCGCTTCACGGGATCGACCTCGACGACGGCCAGGCTGATGCGGTGGGTCTGTTGGCGTTGGTCGCCGGGCCAGGATGTCGAACCCGGAGACACCGAAGGCACCTGGCGGATCGCACAGGGCACCGTGGCGGACCGGGTCATCTCAACGGTGGACCCCGACGCCCGGCCATGACCCCCGAGGAACTCGACGCGGTCGCGGAGGGGATGGCGGCTGCGTTCCTGCCGCTCATCAACGCCTGGCGGGAACGGAACGGGCTCCCACCGCTGCCGCACGACGCCGCCCCTCCGCGTTGATCCCGAAGTTGCGATTGAAGCGCGAGGCGATCCAAGTCGAAGCAAATGACTGGTGGTCAGACGGGCCAATCCAAAATCTCAACGCATGTCCGCCACCGCCCACCGCCGGACAGAATGACATTTCCGTGACCGGTAGCTTCAGTCATCCCCGCACGGCGGTGGTCGTAGGGCGCCCAGGGGAGGTTCGTGGAATCCGGTCATGAAGAACCGCCAGGTGCCGTCGGCGCCGATGCCGATGCGGTAGCTGTAGTGCTCCCTCCACACCTCCCGGTCGCCGGGTCCACCGTCGGCTGCCACATATACCGCGGGCCATACCCACACGCAACCGCTCTGGTCCAGGTTGGGGCCTTCGAAGACCGGCCAGAAACGGATGTCCTCTACGTAGGCGGGGTGGGTGGCGAGTAGGGCGGCGAGGCTCGCCAGCGGCTCGCGTGAACCAAAGTTGTACCACCTCGATCCTGTTTGGCCGTGGGAGACCCACTCCTCGATCAGTGTCTCCTCGGAGTAGGGGGGGAGGCCACCAGAGTTGCGATCGACGAACACATGGGGTCCGTGTTCCAGTGCCAGGGCGGCGAGACCCTGGTAGTCGCACGACGCGGCCAGGTCGAACAGGAGTTGGCGGGTGGAGGCAACCGGCGCGGGCAGATCCTGAGGGGGGAGCCCTGCGGAACTCGGCTGGCAGGGCGCTTCTGTGCTCCCCGAGCCGAGACTGGCCGAGGGAGCGAGCTCGAAAGGCTGATGGTAGAGCTCGAGCCACGAGAAGCCCATGCTCAGCCCCGGCCACTCGAACCGAAGGCGCTCCACCCCATCAAGACCCACGAGCCGAAGCTCATAACCATCACGAACAAGGATCAGCCAGCCACTGGGTCCCGAGATGAGGTCGACATGCCCGTGCCCTCCGCCTGCGTCGATCGTTCCTTCTTCGATGATCTCCCCGGTCAACAGATCGGTCACCGTCACGCCCTCTATGGACACCCCTTCCCCGTCGAGCCACTTGGTTCTGATCATCCCGACGCTTCGGCCGTCGTGGCTCAAGTACCAGTGCGAAGCCGTCTTAGGTATGTCATCGTACGGTATGCAGTCGATCCCGGTCGGGATCGGGGTGCCATCCTCGACGCTCAGAACGGTCACCGGAGGACAGCCCTCCACGTTCTCAAGAACGACCACGACATCTCCTCCGGTAAACGCTCTGTATTCCCAACCGGCCGAACCGTCCAATTGGACGAGTTCACGGGTTGAACCATCGTCATCGAGATCGGCCACCATGATTCGGCTCGTCCGGTAGATCGTGTTCCCAATCGTGAGGTCTGGCTCGTCAGCGGTGTATACGAACAGGGCGCCGCCATCTCTCGACGTCGCCATACCGATGCGCCAATTCAAACCCGGACCTCCGGGGACCAGTAGCTCCGGTGTGACGGCCCCAGCACGTAGCCAGAGCACCGAACCAGGAGGCCACGGAGGCGGTGTGGCCCGGTGGGTGAAGATGAGCCCGCCCCGATTGTCCGACATAGCCCATTCGATGCCCCGGTAGAGCTCGTCTGACTCCAGCATGATCGGCTGATCGGACGGGTCGAAGGGGACCAAAGCGATGCCAAACCGGCCTGTGACGATCATACCCAGGGGTCCTTCGTTCGACCCGGCGGGGCTCGTCTCGCCCTCATCGGTGACCACCGTCGGCTCAGTGATCACCGGGGGCGGATCGGTCCGGAACATCCAGGCCAAGAGGACCACCGCTCCCACCACCACCAGAACAACCGCGGCAGGGGCGAGGGCGGACGCCACGCTCCGGGTCAGACCCGGTGGGCCGTCGGGACCGGGGGGCTGTCCGACAAGTGCAGGCTGGACTACGACCCCGACGATTTCCTCGAATGTCACGTCGGGGTAGCGGCGATCGAGGTCGTTGGCGTAACGGCGCAGCTGGGTCTCGAGATCAAGCATTGAGTTCCACCCTCAGATCGTTACGCAACTTGGCCATCCCCCGGTCAACGTGAACCTGGACGGTCCCCCCCGCCACCCCGAGGTGCTCAGCGACTTCCCGAAAGGTCCACCCGAAACCATGCACGAGCAGAACCGCCACCCGCTGCATCTCCGACAGGCGAGCCAACGCGGAGGAGAGCCCCGGTTCCACCCACGGGTAGTCACCAGGGCCGTCCTGTGGCGGTGGGGTAAACGCCGGCCGGCGCCGCAGATGAGACGCGGCGCGATTTCGACCCAATCGGTAGAGGTAGCCGCCTGGATTGTCCATGGCCTCCAACTTGGGCCAATGCTCCCAAGCCCACGCCAGCGCCTCAGCGGTAGCCTCCCGGCCTGTCTCCGGTCCCAACGCGGCGATCAAAGACTGTTTGAGCCTGGGCCCGACCGCGACCACGAACTCGGTGAACACCGTCTCCGTGTCGTGATCGACCATCAGAATATGTCCCTCCAGCGTGCTCACCCTATAAACGCACGAACGGACCCAACCGTAAGACAGAGAATCTGATCGAGGGCGGCCGAGCCGAATGCAGCTCAGCGGAGAGTCCGGGCAAACGCGTAAGCACGCGGATGATATGTCCGTCGAGGCTGTGCACACTTCGCGGCGACGCCGTCCGATAATGGTCCTTCGTCTCCGGCCCGCCACGACGGCGCCGTCTGCCTCGGCCGGACGGCGCCACTTCCGGCCTTGGCCGCGCGGTGATCATTCGTGCCCGACCGCACCGCGTCCCGCCTCGGTCCCCAGCAACTCGGAGGTTCTCGACCGCCGCCTCGGGCTCCTCTACTGACCGTTACGAGCAGACGCGCTCGCAGTTGCCCCCGTAACGGTGCTGGTCTGGCGCGGTCCTGCCGCGATCCTGGGAGTCGTTGAGCCCAGCCGGAGTGGCGGCCGGACCTTGGGTAGAAGATTGGGTAGAAGTCCCCGCCCCGATGCTCGAAGCCGCCGAGGTACCGGAAGGCAGAATCCCCCGTGTTGGTTGGTGTTTCTGTTGGTGCGGGTGAGAGGACTCGAACCTCCACGGGCTAAGCCCACTGGGACCTAAACCCAGCGCGTCTTCCATTTCCGCCACACCCGCGCGGGTGGTAGGCCGCCCGGGACTCGAACCCGGAACCTGCAGATTAAGAGTCTGTTGCTCTGCCAATTGAGCTAGCAGCCCGCCGAAAGTGTAAACGTCTGCGCTCCCCCCACATTTCGGGGGTACGAGATCGGCGGCGGGTGTGACACAATCGGGGGACACGGGCTGTGGCGCAGCTTGGCAGCGCGCCTGCTTTGGGAGCAGGAGGTCGTCGGTTCGAATCCGACCAGCCCGACAGTACGATGACCGCATCAGTGCGGGTGTAGCTCAATGGTAGAGCCCCAGCCTTCCAAGCTGGTTGTGAGGGTTCGATCCCCTTCACCCGCTCCAGACGCGTCCTCCCGCTTCGACTCGTGTCGTAGGATCCGGCGATGCTCGACGGGTTCACACAGCTGGCAGCACTCATGGCGGTGGCGGTGGTGGTGGGTGCAGTGTCGGTTGCCCTCCGCCAGCC